>JAYTTC010000115.1:0-2514 GCA_043745255.1 Verrucomicrobiales bacterium | reverse complement strand
AAATCCGGTGTGACCTTTGAGAATACTTCGGATGTGGAGCCCTTGGTTGTGCTTCGGTATTTCGGTCCTGATGCGAATCCCGAAGCACCGAAGCTCGGTGCCTATCGAAAGAACAAATTCTGATCTGCTCTTGCTACGCCACAGCGGCAGGGCTTACTGTCCGCCGCTGTGGCGGAGAGGATTAGTTCCGGACTTCTCATGTATCGATGGAACCAGGGGCTGATTGAGGTTTTCCTCGCGCATCCTGGCGGTCCGTATTTCCAGCATAAGGACGATGGATACTGGACAATCCCCAAGGGTGAAGTTGAAGAGGATGAAGCGCTTTTACAGACCGCTCGCCGTGAGTTTCGAGAAGAGGTTGGTCTCAAGGTGGAGTCGCAGACGTTTCTGGAGCTCGGCTGGATTCGTCAGAAGGGCGGGAAGATCGTCCACGCTTGGGGATTCGAGGGGGCTTGGAATCCGGCTCAAAAAGTCCGGAGCATCAAGTTCAAGATCGAATGGCCTCCGGAATCAGGAAAGGAGCGGAGCTTTCCTGAAGTGGATCGTGCCGCATTCTTTCCTCTGGATGAAGCTCGGATCAAAATCAAATCAACTCAAATTCCTTTGATCGATCGCCTGGAGGCGTCGCTGATCCGTTGATGGCACTCGCTTCGTTCTCCCTGATCTGATCGATCTCAGCTCTATGCGCACCGGCAAGGCCCAACTCAACACTCTCGTTCGCTTCTGCGATCGCCTTCTCCGAACCTCCGAGATCCAGGACTGGGATGGGGCGGTCAACGGGCTTCAGGCGGAAAATCGCGGAGAGGTTACCCGCATCGCCGCCGCTGTTGACGCCAGTTTGGTGACTGTAGGGCGTGCGATTCAGGAGGGTGCCGATCTGCTTCTAGTTCATCATGGACTGTTCTGGTCGCCCTCGCATCCATGGACAGGAAGACGGTTCGAGCTCATTCGTGCCCTTGTGGGTGGAAACCTCGCAGTCTATAGCTCCCATCTTCCCCTCGATCTCCATCCCCAACTGGGCAACAACATCCGACTAAGTTGCGCGCTCGGTCTGCGTGGCGGCCAACCCTTCTTCTTCGAGAAAGGCAGATTCATCGGCCTGAAATTCGAGCACGCTATCCGGAGGGAGGTATTGGTCGATCGTTTGGCGGATGTCGTGGGACGGCCTCCTATTCTTTTGCCAGGCGGACCCAAGGTCTGCCGCCGTATTGGGATCGTCACGGGCGGTGCGGGCGCGGAACTCAAGACGGCCGCTCAGGAGGGAGTCGATACCTTTATCACCGGCGAAGGCCCACACTGGACTTTTGGCTTATCGGAAGACCTTGGGGTGAATGTTCTGTACGGAGGGCACTACGCGACGGAGACATTTGGTGTTAAGGCGCTGGCGGAACGGCTCTCAAAGAAATTTCACGTTCCTTGGTCTTTCATCGATCATCCGAGCGGACTCTGATCGACGGCTATCTTTCGCGTCTGCCGACTACGAAGGCACTGAACATATAGTAGCGAAGAGAAGTCGCGTTCAACAGCCACTCGAGAGGCTTGGCGACAGGTCGGTCGGTGCACGCAACGGATTCAATCGAACATCCCAGGCGCTGGAGGAAGAACTCCATCTCCACCGCGTTGGTTAGGATGATCGCATCGTCATCGGGTTCAAAAGGCTGTTTGACAATCGGGGCCGTTCGATCAAATCGAACGGTCTCAGGGGCGTTGCGAATCTGACGTCGCTTGGTATTCAGCCGACGCCAGTTCTCCCACTTATGTCGCAGCCCTCGCATGCGTGGGTGATAGTCCCTGAAGCCGATCACGCGACGAAAATTGGGACTCGATACAATCACTCGGCCTCCGATCTCAGTCACGCGAACCAACTCGGCCAAGAAGGCCTCAGGTTCATCTACATGCTCGAGGACGTTCAGCGCGCCGACACTGGCGAAGTGCTGGTCTGGAAAGGGAAGGCGTTTTCCCTCGTAAATCTGGCAGTGCTCGCAGAATTCACGCGCCCGCGCGATATTCGGCTGCGAGACATCGACTCCATACGCGTCGACTCCTTCCCGCGCCAGCGCGCCGACCACCTGACCGACTCCACATCCTACGTCCAATGTGCGGCCACCCGATTTGAGAGGGCGCAGCGTTTCGGTGTATTTGCCGTAGAATCCAGGATCCCAGCCAGCCAGAAAGGAGGCGTATGCCTCGTTCTGATGATAGTAGGATTCGTGTGAGCTGGGAGTGGTCACTCGAGATGTGTGTTGGCTAACAGTCGATGGACGGACACTCAGGCGATGACTTAGATCTCCCCACCCTTTCGAACGGTAGCAAGGAGGACACCGGAGAGAACCACACCGATCAGGATGGCCGCGAGGCTAACGGGCAGTCCTTTATTTTGGGGTTGGAACTGGAACTCAACCCGGTGTTGGCCCGCGGGTATTTGAACGCCGTGCATGAGGTAGTTGCAGCGCAGAAGCGTTGCTGAATGGCCGTCGAGGGTGACCTTCCAGTCGGTGTCGAACTTGTCGGTCA
>JAYTTC010000114.1:0-9280 GCA_043745255.1 Verrucomicrobiales bacterium | reverse complement strand
CAATGAGCAACGTCTTCTGGGTCCCGAGCCAGGGGACCAGCAAAAACCCGCCCAAAACTGATCCACCGATTGCCCCCAGCGTGTTGCTGGCGTAGGCCCATCCCACCATCCCTGCAGCAGACTCCTCCTTGGCGGGGAGGCCCAGCATCGTGATGGGGAACATCGCACCGAGCCCGATCGTTGGAAGAATCATCAAGGCGAAGGCGAAGAGAAACTGCGTCGCCATCAAGGCATTCGTGGACGCAGGCAGAAACTCGTAGGCCTGCAGGTAGAACCAGGGCAGATCCTCCACCAGATGCACGCCGAGGTAAGTCGTGAGCATGATCCCAATCTGCGCGAGAGCGGCGGCGTGGAAAATGAAGCAACGGTTTCGCACGAATCGGTTTCCCGCCCAAGCACCGAGAGCGATGCCCAGCAGGAAGGTCATGAGCATGATGGTATAGGCGTAAACGGAGGATCCGAGCACCAGCACCAACACCCGGGTCCACGCCACTTCGTAGAGCATCGAGACCAGTCCGGAGATCGCATAGATCCCCACCATCGACCTCGCGTCGTCGAGCGTCGGCTCGGTGTCCGTGTTATAGATCAGTCGCGTCCCGACCAGGTCATCCTGGTCGGCCCCATCGTTCACAACGAGTTCCTCACTCGACCATCGTGAGAGCTTCCACGCGCCATAGGCAGCGAGCAGATTTAAACACATCGCCACCCACTGCGTCTTCGTGAGACCCAGCACGGGAAACAGCACCAAACCCGCGAGGGCACAGCCGAACACAGCACCCAAGGTATTCGCGGAATAGAGCCAGCCAATGGACCGTCGGCCAAATCGAGGATCGCGTGCCACCAACTCGCTCACCAAAGGAAGCGTGGCTCCCATTAGGAAGGTCGGAATAAGCAACACCACCCCGGACATGGCAAATCGTAACACGGTCGTCGCAACAAATGAGTCGCCCACGATTTTGAGCAGCGAATGTTGGATCGGGGCGAAGGATTGAATCAGATAGGGAATCGCAAGCGCGGCCAACGCGATCAGAATCTCGATGCCCGCATAGAGACCGAGCGGATGATAGTTCTCAAAGCGGCGAATCGTCCTCCCCATGGCATAGCTCCCGAGCGCCAGTCCTCCCATGAACACGGCCAATACCGTGGCGACCGCGTAGGTGGTCGAGCCAAAGACCAGCTCCAGCAGCCGGACCCAGCTCACTTCGTAGATCAACCCACTCATGCCCGAGCAGGTAAAACAAAGGAGAAGCCATCCGCTCAGGCGGAAACTCGTCTTTCTTCCGTTCATCGGAGGCTGCATAGCAGATGATCTACCATCTGCTAGCCACGCCCTCGGATTTCTAAAAACAGCCCGCGAGTGGCTATTTTCAAACGATCAAGGCTCGAATCGATGCTCGGGTAGCGGCACCAAATTCCGTGGACGTGTCGCAGTAAATGGTATTTCTTGCCGCCTGGACCTTCGCAGTATTTTCCGTTCGCTACCCCTCCCACTCTGCTTCCGGCCACATCCTGTTCACGATCTTCGCGTGCTTCTGCAAGATGAACTTTAGAATTCGGACTGTTGCGCGAGCGGCCAATTGGTTTCTCGCGGGCCCGAAGCAACGATCCGCGACACCTTTCTGGATGCGGCCCGCGTTTCGCGTTGTGACCTAGAGTTTCTCCTGTAGGCTGCCCATAGTGAGCGACGTCACCCGCATACTCACGGCTCTGGAACAGGGCAACGCCCGCGCTTCAGAGAAATTGCTGAACTTGAGTCCAAACTTGCAGCAATCACCACAGACCCGCCATGACCCCACCTGAATCGAACTCGGACAGGATTGGCTTCCGGTGGAAGTGGCTTGTCTATGTCGGCATCGTCGTAGCACTCCTCGCTGCCGCCCGATACCTCCATGTGCAAGACCTACTCAAGCAGGCACTCCATTGGGTGGGGCAACTAGGCCCCTCAGGCCCGATCTTCTTCATCGGAATTTACGTGGTCGCTACTGTGCTATTTATTCCTGGGTCGGTACTAACGCTCGGCGCTGGCGCCGTGTTCGGCGTGCTGTGGGGTTCGATCTACGTGTCGCTTGCGGCCACCTTAGGCGCGACCTGCGCGTTCCTCGTGGGCCGGTATCTCGCACGGGATGCCATCGCCCGCAGGATTGCGGGCAACGAACGTTTCGCCGCGATCGACAGGGCCGTCGCCAGCGAGGGTTGGAAGATCGTCGGATTGACCCGACTTTCGCCGCTATTCCCCTTCACTCTGCTGAACTATGGCTTCGGCATCACGCGCGTGAAACTTGGCCACTACATACTCGCCTCCTGGATCGGAATGATGCCTGGCACCGTCATGTATGTGTATCTGGGCTCACTGGCAAAAGCCGCCTCAGGCGAGCGCACCCGCACCACGGGTGAATGGCTGCTCTACGCCATCGGGCTGCTCGCCACGGTGGCGGTGACGGTTTTCGTCACGCGGATCGCCAAGAAGGCGCTCGCAAAGCAAATCAGCGAGTGAACGCCAGCACGACTCATTTATGATCGAACCCGCCTCCCCCCCCGTGCTGCCTTGGGACATCCACAATCAGAAACTCGTTTCCAACGTCCACCCAGCCGACTGGAAGAATCCAACGCCTGCGTCACGCTACAATCTCGTTGTCATTGGAGGCGGCACGGCAGGACTGGTCAGCGCCGTGGGCGCTGCGGGTCTGGGAGCGAAAGTCGCTCTGATCGAAAAGCACTTCATGGGCGGAGACTGCCTGAATGTGGGCTGCGTCCCGTCCAAGGCCATTCTCCGCGCCGCCCGGGCCGTGGCCTCGGTTCGAGATGCTGCCGAGTTTGGGGTGACCGTCCCCTCAGGCATGACGGTAGATTTTGCCAAGGTGATGGAACGAATGCGCCGACTCCGCGCGGACATCAGTCCGCACGACTCCGCCCAACGATTCTCGGACCTTGGCGTGGATATCTTTCTCGGCGCCGGCAAGTTCAGCGGCAGAGACACCGTGGAGGTCGGAGGGCAGACACTGCGTTTTGCCAAGGCGGTGATCGCCACGGGCGCACGCGCCGCAGCGCCGCCGATTCCGGGTTTGAAGGACGTCCCCTATCTCACCAACGAAACGCTCTTCTCGCTGACCGAGTTGCCCAAACGATTCGGAATCATCGGTGCAGGCCCGATTGGTTGCGAGATGGCCCAGAGTTTCGCGCGCTTTGGATCGGAAGTATTCCTCGTCGAGACCGAGCACGGAATCCTGCCGCGCGAGGATCGAGATGCCTCCGAGATCGTGCGCTCCAGCCTGGAGCGCGATGGCGTGAAGCTGCTCTGCTGCGGCAAGGACCTCAAACTAAGCAGGGACCCCGCGGGTGTCCGCCTACAAGTTGACTCACACGGCAAAGGCTACGACGTGTGGGTCGATCAACTCCTAGTCGCCGTCGGACGCGCGCCCAACATCGAAGGTCTCGGGCTTGAAACCGTCGGCGTCGCGTTTGACAAGAAGGGCGTGAAGGTAAACGACCGATTGCAAACCGCCCATCCACGCATCTACGCCTGCGGCGATATCTGTTCGCCCTATCAGTTTACCCATGCGGCGGATTTCATGGCGCGCATCGTCATCCAGAACGCTCTGTTCAAAGGCCGTGCCAAGGTCAGTTCACTGATCATCCCGTGGGCGACGTATACATCGCCAGAGATTGCCCATGTGGGCCTCTACGAGAAAGACGCCAAGGCAAAAGGGATCGAAATCGACACCTTCACACAGGATCTGAGCCAGGTGGACCGCGCCATCCTAGACAGCGAGACCGAAGGCTTGGTGCGAGTGCACGTCCGCAAAGGCACGGACGAAATCTTGGGAGCCACCGTGGTGGCAGCACATGCCGGCGATCTCATCGGTGAACTCACTCTGGCGATCAAAGGCAGGCTCGGCCTGAAGACGATGGGCGGAACTATCCATCCGTATCCGACGCAAGCCGAAGCGATCCGCAAGACAGGCGACCTCTACAACCGCACCCGACTGACGCCCTTCGTGAAAAGTCTCATGCAACGATGGCTGGCGTGGCAGAGGTGAACGATCCTGATCCCGGCTCTGGCCAAATCTCGGAACTCGGAGTAGGTTTCGCCCACACCACATGCGAACGTGCTTGATCCTCATCGGTGGGCTGCTGCTCCAGCATGCCAGCCTTCGTGGAGCCGATACCACTCTCCCTCCCGACGTCCAACAGGTCGGTTTCATCCGCTCCTCCTTGATCAAGGAGAGTTCTGGCATCGCTCCCTGCCGGTCCGACCCTAAGGTCTTCTGGACGCACAATGACGGGAAGCATCGAACCTTGTTCGCCATTGACAGGCAGGGACGCGACCTCGGCTCTGTTCAGATCCTGGTGGGGTTTGAAGACTGGGAAGACCTCGCCTCGAATCATCAGGGACAGCTCTATCTGGCCGACACTGGAAACAACAAAGCCACGCGGTCCGAGATCTCAGTGCACGAGATCGACGAACCGGATCCCCGCGCTCTCCCAAGAGCCATCAAAGTGAATCGAAGCTGGAAACTGCACTTTCCAAAGGAAATTTTCGATTGCGAGAGCCTCTTCGTCTGGCAGGGACACGGCTACCTGATTTCGAAAGTCTTCAACGACGCTCGAGCCTGCCTCTATCGTTTCCCGCTCAAGAACAGCGACGGGCCCATCCTCCTGCACAAGGTGGCGAGACTTCATATTGATTCCCCCGTCACCGGAGCCGACCTGTCTGAAGGAGGTGACAAACTGGCCATCGTGACCAAGACCGGCGCAGCAGTGATCCAATGCGGCGGGAATCTAATCGGTGTGGGAGAGGCGAAGCCGATTTGGACCAAGTTTCGCCACGAGCATATCGAGGCTTGCTGCTTCGTCCCCGAGGGACTACTCGCCACCGCTGAGTCGCGCGAAATCTACCTTTTCACTGCCGCCGAGTTCCGCCCGGTCCCCAAGACCGCCTTGAAATAACCTCCCGTCCTCTCGGTGGGTTTGATTCGAAGCGGCCGCGATCCGAAGGGTGGGATGGCGCGGAGACAGTCGAGCTGTAGCGTTCCGGCGGGAATGGGCCGATACGGCCCACGCTACAGTCACCTTTGAGCACCCTCCCACTCGACGGCGATAAAAATGGCTTGTGCAATCTGACTCCGTAAACGCACATTCTTCCGGTATGAAGTCCGTCTTTACCGGTCCAGTTTACGTGGTACGCGATAACATCGATACCGATCAGATTATCCCGGCTCAGTATCTCAACCTCGTGCCGACGATCGCCGACGAATACGAAAAACTGGGCAGCTACGCGCTCTGCGGCTTGCCGGACGCACAGTATCCCCAGCGCTTCGTGGCAGCAGGCAAGCTCGACTCAGACTACCCGATCGTGGTCGCGGGCAAAAACTTCGGCTGTGGCAGCAGCCGCGAGCATGCGCCGATTGCGATGGGTTCCTCCACCTGCAGGATCATTCTAGCAGAGAGCTTCGCCCGCATATTCTTCCGCAATTGCGTCTCCACCGGGGAGCTGTATCCCTGCGAGGCAGCAGATCGACTCTGCGAGATCCTCAAGACCGGCGATGTCGTCACCGTGGACCTCGATCAAGCAAGCGTCACGGTTCAAGCCACTGGCAAAGTGTATCAGTTCAAGCCGCTGGGAGACGTTAGACCCGTGGTCGATGCCGGTGGATTGTTCAACTTTGCACGCCAGACCGGCATGATTCCCACCAATGCCTGATCCTGGCCGGCCAATGCCGGAACCGTCTCTCGCCGTTTCCCCCGCCCCTCAGCGGGTGGACATGAGGTTTCCGCTGATCACCGCCATCAAAGTGTTCGGCGTGGCGGTCGTCTGCTATGTCGCTGCGTTCGGCATCATCGAGCATCTACGACACCGAAACGGATCCTGGACACTCACCTTCCAGACGGATTCCGCCGGAATTCCCTCGCTTCGCGTTGACCAGCCTAAACTCGGCATCCAGGGAGTGGTGCTGCGATTCCCAGAAGAGCGACATCTCACCAACAATCTCTCCACCGAAGTGCAGTTCGACAGACCCCAGCGTCCCCTTCCTTTCGGAGTGCGCGTCTTCGAAGATCTCACCTTCCTACCCGGAGTGGAAACTCTCGATGTGTTCGGCCACGAGATTGAGTTAGTCCCCCGTGTATTGGTGGTGGATCGCAAAGAGATCCCATGGACCTCCACCCAGCTCGTGACGATTGCCTCACGCGATAAAATCCCACTGGCCCAACGTCAGCCCCCTAAGAAACACCTGTAGGGCTCATCGAATCGAAGGCAGGCGGCTTCTGAGATGGTGTTCGTATCGGACGATTCGAGGGGATGGGCCGATACGGCCCACACTACAGAACTACAGCTGACGTGCCTTCGCACAGTTTCCATCTTCTGTAGTGTCGTTCGTATCGAACGATTCGGCCGGGGATGGGCCGATACGGCCCACACTACAGAACTACAGCTGACGTGCCCTCGCACAGTTTCCCTCTTCTGTAGTGTCGTCCGTATCGGACGATTCGGCCGGGGATGGGCCGATACGGCCCACACTACAGAACTGCAGCTGGCGTGCCCTCGCACAGTTTCCATCTTCTGTAGTGTCGTCCGTATCGGACGATTCGGCCGGGGATGGGCCGATACGGCCCACACTACAGAACTGCAGCCCAGCTTCTGTAGCGTCGTCCAGAGGCTCCGTCTTTTTTGCGTCTCTTGCGCCTTTTCGCGGCTAAGCCCGGCCCTGCCCGTTTCCGATCCGGGGAGGAGCTTTTACCGCGGATCGCGCGGAGGACGCGGAGGGGAGGGGGAACCTGTTCCGAGAACCTACTTCTGTCGGGTTATCGCAGCTGCTGAAGTTGGCCGCGCTCTCACGAAAACGCCGCGACCCTTTAGGCTTTCGCCAAGGATCCACCTCTCACCCACTTTTAATTACACCCCGCTCAGAAGGGGCTCCATTTTCCCGATTGTGCCAAGCGCGATCGCTCCCTACTGTGGGCTGAGAACATTCCCATCACGCCACTCTGTCCCTCAACGGCTGGCGCGTGGGGACGAGCCGAGTTCCAGACCTTATGAGAGTGAGAACTGCCAGCCCTACCGCGCTCCTTTGCGGAATCGTCCTCCTGATGGCGGGAACCCGCGAGTCGCGGGCCACTCCTGCCAACCGATCGGCACTCGATCGCCACTACGATCACTTCCTCAGCAAAGACCTCTCCCGCTGCACCACCTGCCATCTTCCAAGCGACAGAAAAAATCCCGAGAGCCTCAAGGAGTTTCCCCATAACCCATTCGGAGACCGGCTCCGGCAACTTGGCGAGGGAGCGGACAGGGCCCCTGAGAAACGAGATCTTGCGCGACGGTTGGCGCGAATCGCCTCAGAAGACGCCGATGGAGATGGCATCGACAACGAGACCGAGCTGCTGCTGGGACACAATCCAGGCGACGCGAAAGACACTCCCTCCTCGGAAGAACTGAAGTCCGCAAAAAAACGACGCGTTGAGTTCAAACTTTTCCTGAGCAGCTATCACTGGCAGCCGTTTGCTCCGGTGCACCGACCTGCGATTCCAAAAGCCCCCGCTAACACCGGCGGCTCGACCCCGAACCTCGCCCGAAATCCGATCGATCTTTTCCTATCGGCCGAGCGCACCGCACGCCACCTCCAGCCCAGACCGGAGGCTCCGCGCGAGATCTTGCTGCGACGTCTCTACATAGATTTGATCGGACTCAACCCCACGCTCGAAGAGCAGGAGCGATTCCTGAAGGATGCCTCTCCGAAAGCCTACGAGAACTGCGTCGACAGACTGCTCGCTGACCCGCGCTACGGTGAACGCTGGGCACGCCACTGGATGGATGTCTGGCGCTACAGCGATTGGGCGGGATGGACCGACGGCGGGCAGGTCCGCGACTCCAAACCCCATATCTGGCGATGGCGCGACTGGATTGTGGAGTCGATCAACGCGGATAAATCGTACGATCGGATGCTGCAAGAGATGCTCGCGGCCGACGAGCTCGCCCCACAAGACACCAACGCACTCCGCGCTACCGGTTTCCTAGTTCGAAATTACAAGATGCTCTCGCGGGAGCAATGGATGGAAGACACTCTCAAGCACACCTCGCAGGCCTTTCTTGGAATCACGGTGGGCTGCAGCAAATGCCATGATCACCCATTCGATCCGCTGACCCAACGAGAATACTATTCGCTCCGCGCCGTCTTCGAACCTCATCAGGTGCGCACCGATCGCGTTCCTGGGCAAACCAACACCGTGCTCGATGGACTGGCTCGCGCCTACGACGCCTCAAACGCGCCCACCTATCTCTTCGTTCGAGGAGATGAGCGACACCCGATCACCAACGAGGTCATCGCTCCAGGCGTGCCTGCAGCGCTGGGCGGAACTCTCAAGATCCAGGAGATCCATCTTCCGATCGACGCGATCCACCCAGACCAACGAGAGTTCGTCATGCAGGACCTGCTGGCAGCGGCGAGACATGCGACGCAGCAGGCTCACACGAACCACGCGAATGCCATCGCTTCGGGCACCAACAGCATGGCGCGACTCAAGGAATTAGAGTTCGAGGAACGCCTCGCCTCCTTGCGACAGGAGGCTCTCAAAGCGGTGATCGACGCGGAGCGCGCGCAACTCAAAGAAGGAACATCAAGTCCACCGGGGCAGGAGGCTACACTCGCAGCGCAAGCGGCGGTGAGGGCGCAGAGGAATCTGAGACGAGCCGAGGCGGACGCGGCACTGTATCGGACGAAGGCGAGTGAGATCCAAAATGAGGCTGCCTTAGCCTCGAAAGAACGCGCCTTCGCCGAGCCTGGCAAGGATGAGAAGCAGGCTGCCAAGGCCCAAAAGGAAGTCACCGAAGCAAGAGGCTTACTGGAGGAGGCCCGCAAGAAAACGGTCTCAGCGTCTGAGGCGCTGGCGAAGGCCGTGACCGAGATGACTCTCGCAGCGGACACGGGATTCATCCCCCGCGCGCAAGAAACCTATCCGGCCACCAGCACCGGTAGGCGGTTGGCGCTCGCCCGCTGGATCACCCAGCCCGAGAATCCGCTCACCGCTCGGGTCGCAGTAAACCATATCTGGCTTCGCCATTTCGGTCGCGCGCTCGTTCCGAACCCCGCTGACTTTGGCCGGAACGGACGAGTGCCGAGTCACCCTCAACTGGTAGATTGGCTGGCCGCAGAATTCATGAGCAAGGGTTGGAGCATGAAACGGCTCCACCGTCTCATGGTGACGAGCGCAGCGTATCGTATGTCCTCAACTCCGAACCAAGCCGATGCGGGAATCGATCCGGACAATATCTATCTCTGGCGAG
>JAYTTC010000113.1:0-2520 GCA_043745255.1 Verrucomicrobiales bacterium | reverse complement strand
GGTGGTGGTGTTGCGTCGCGCTCTCACCGGCGTGCCGCCAGTCGAGGCGATGGAGCTGCTCCTAGGCAAGCTCAAGAAAACGCGGAGCAATATCGAGTTCCTCCTTGGAATGAATCTAATTAGTTAGGTTTCATTCTCGTAACTCACATCTGAGCGGAAGGCTTCGGCCTTCCGCTCTTTTTTGCGTCCAAGAAGCCGATCTAGGCTCGTCATCGAGTGCAGCCGTCTCCAAGATCGCTACATGAGCAGCCATCAGAAGCCCTCTCAGGAATCAGGTCGAGAGCCTGAAACACCTGACCCATTGGTGACCCTGGAATCGCATATGGCCGAATTGGAGCGAATGGTTGATCAGCTCAATCAAGTCGTGATCGAGCAAGGGAGGAGACTCCAGCGCCTTGAGAATCAGCAGAAGGAAGTCGCGAGCACGGTAGAGGGAATTGAGATGGATCGCATTCGCTCCACGAACTCCAAGCCCCCCCATTCCGTGATCTGAGGCGTATCGATGGACCCGGTCGAAGAACTGAAACGACTCCTGCCGCAGTGTCTCCTGCAGGACCAGGTGAGAATCGGATCGCGGCTCGCTGTGCTGCTTCGCGAGCGACGGGATCCGGTCGATTGGGCCCAGGAGGCGGGGCGATTGCTGTCCCGTGCCAGGCGATCCGCCGACCTCTGCGCTCTGCGGGCGGCCAAGCGCCCGGCGGTCACTTATCCGGAGGCGCTTCCGGTTAGCGGTAGACGGCAAGAAATCATCGAGGCGATTCGCCGATCCCAGGTGGTGATCATCGCGGGAGAGACGGGATCCGGCAAAACCACCCAGATTCCAAAGATGTGTCTTGAAGCGGGAATGGGCATCCGCGCGAAGATCGGCTGCACCCAGCCACGTCGCGTGGCGGCCCTCTCCATTTCACGTCGCGTGGCGGAAGAGCTGGGCGTCAGCTGGGGCCGTGAGGTGGGCTGCAAGATGCGCTTCAGCGACGACACGTCGAACGAGACCTTCATCAAGTTCATGACCGACGGCATCCTTCTCGCCGAGGTTCAGGGAGATCCGAATCTTGCGGAATATGAGGTGATCGTCATCGATGAAGCGCACGAGCGTTCCTTGAACATCGATTTCCTCCTGGGCCACTTGCGGCAACTCATCCGCATCCGAACGGATCTCAAGGTAATCATCACCTCCGCAACCATCGACACTGCGCGCTTCTCCGCCGCTTTCGGCAACGCGCCGATCATCGAGGTGTCGGGTCGAATGTTTCCGGTGGAAGTGCGTTATGCGCCGCTCGATGAACGCGCTGAGGACGATGGGGATCAGACCTTCGTCGATGCCGCAGCCACAGCGGTGGAAGATGTCCTGACCAGTTCCTCGTTTGGAGATCTCTTGGTTTTCCTTCCCGGAGAGAGAGACATCCGCGAGTTGCGGGATCTGCTACAGACGCGGGGCGTCACGGGCGTGGACATTGTTCCTTTGTTCGGTCGACTGTCGGGAGGCGATCAGCAGCGGGCCTTCGCCACGTCTCCGATGCGGAAAGTGGTGTTGGCCACCAACATTGCCGAAACATCGATCACCATTCCAGGCATCCGCTATGTGGTGGACGCGGGGCTGGCGAGAATCAGTCGATACAATCCTCGCACCCGCACCAAGCGTCTTCCGGTCGAGCCGGTCTCCAAGAGTAGCGCCAACCAGCGGAAGGGGCGGAGCGGCCGTGTGGCGGACGGCATCTGCATCCGGCTCTACTCGGAGGAGGATTTTGAGGGCCGCGCGGAATTCACTCAGCCGGAAATTCAGCGAGCTAACCTTGCTGAGGTCATCCTGCGCATGATGGCCGCCCGTCTGGGTGAGATCGAGACCTTCCCCTTCCTCGAGCCCCCCTCTCCTGCGGCGATCCGTGCGGGATACGAGCTTCTGCGCGAACTGGGAGCCATCGATGAGCAGCGGCAGCTGACGCAGCGGGGATTCGATCTGGCCAAGCTCCCGGTGGACCCCACCATCGGTCGGATTATCCTGCAATCAAACCAGGAGGGGGTCTTGGAGGAAGTATTGATCATCGCCTCGGGTCTTAGCATTCAGGACCCCCGTGAGCGTCCCTTCGAGGACCAGACTGCAGCGAATACAGCCCATCGTCGATTCCAGCACCCGGGATCGGATTTCCTCACTCTGCTGAATCTTTGGGAAGCATTCCACGACCAGTGGGAGCGACTGAAAACTCAAGGTCAGTTGAGGAAGTTTTGCAAATCGAACTATCTCTCCTATTTGCGGATGCGCGAATGGGTGGACATCCATGCTCAGCTCTCGTCCGCCTTTCATGACGCAATCGGTCCCCTAGCGGAGGAAGAGTTGGAGGACCCGCCCGCTCCCACCACCGCGCATGCAGAGGCGGGAGCGGAACTGAAAGCAGAGGACCGACGCTATCAAGCGATCCATCGATCCATCCTGAGCGGCTTACTCGGTCACGTCGCGCAACGCGTCGAGCGGAATGTGTATCGCGCCAGTGGCGCTCGCCAGGTCGCGATTTTTCCTGGCTC
>JAYTTC010000112.1:0-2525 GCA_043745255.1 Verrucomicrobiales bacterium | reverse complement strand
GACAGGCGGCAGAGGATCCACGTCGCCGCTCCAACGGGCCGATGGAGACGGGCATGAAGCGGATGGAGGACGCTGGAATGATCAAGCTCTGCTATTCGCTCGCGGATCAGTCTTTTGCGAAAACCAAGTCCCTTGGGATCCTCAACGTTTCGGTGAGGCTCGCCAACCAGATCTCCTGGCGGCCTGAACAGGTCGACCTTCAGGTGCTTGGTAACGACGATCTGGGAGGGTTGCTGGATCTGCGCCCTGGAACCGTCATGACCCGGCGCAATCGACCGGCACGGTCGAGGCTATGGCGGATCCTTTGGGACCAGTTCGGTGTTTATCGTGCGGCGTCGCGATCCAAGGCGGGCTGGCTCTTCCTTCCCAAGGGCTTTTCATCCTTCTGCCTTCCGCCGCCCATCCCCGTCGCGGCCTTCGTCCACGACGTGATGATCGACCACTACCGACGCCGTTACCCGGGATTCAGCTCGACCTTCGAAACGCAGTATTTCTGGCGCGGGTTCATCGCGACCCTGAAGCGGGCCTCCCTGATTGTCACTCCGACGGAGAATTCCCGATCCGAGATTCTCCGTGTGGCGCGTGAACACGGACTGCCCCCCCCCGAAGTCGAGGTTGGGGGAATAGGGTTTACCCGCGGCGCTGTGCAGGCCAAGACAGATCCCCCCGAGGTAGTGGTCCTGACCAGCAAGTTTCCCCACAAAAGGACCGACCTCGCCGTGGAGTTCATGGCGCGGTGGCAGCGGCAGCGGGTCATCCGGCCGATGGTCCACTGGATTGGCGGGATGCCTGAAGGCCTTGCCCTGCCGGATTTCCCGAACTGGAAACGCCACCAGAGACTTTCCGAAGCCGAGTTCCGCAGCCTGATCGCACGGAGCCGTGCGCTCGTCTTTTTTTCGGAGTATGAGGGATTCGGCATGCCACCGGTCGAGGCGACGATGGTCGCAACGGCTCCCGTCTACTCGGACATCGCGGTGCAGCAAGAGGTGATGGGAGGGGCCGGTTTTCCGTTCTCGAACAGTTCGCACGAATCCTTTGCCGAGGCGTTGGATAGTGCATTGCTGTGCTCGCCGGAGGTGGTCGAATCTTGGGCGGTAAAGCTCCTGTCCCGACACAACTGGGACGCAGTCGGATCCAGGGTCGTTGACGCACTTGTCTCCGGGACACGGTCCAGAGAGGCCAATCGGGCGAGGGCCGAAAACGGCTGAGGCGGGTGCCTGCGACTCTCAATCGCTTGCTTGAACTTCTGATCCCCCCGTCTGTGAATGCTCTGGGGATGCTTCCAAATCTACCGGCCAATGCCTCTGTCGCGGTCGAGCGCGGGAAGCGCGCGATGTCGAAAACAACACTGCCTGCGAAACGGCGGTCCGGGCGGTCGCGGAATTGATTCACCTCCAGCAGGTTAGCGATTTGGGCAGCGGAGCGCCTTCGTCCGACGGAAATAAGAGGGGGCTACCCTTCGGAACACCGCTGGATGGCGATCAGAGACTTGGTCAACGGGCCAAGTGTTTCGCGCCGGATTTCGCCCTCGGGAAACAGCGTCCGCATCTCCCCGTAGGAGAGGAGGCGGATCTGCTCCACCTCGGCGCGTGAGCGAACCGGGTCAGGGACTTGGGGCATCCAACCCCAGCGGCGGGCGGCCAGCAGCCTTGCCCGCAACCAAACGGGGAGGAATTGCCAGCAAGGGAAGAGGAAATGTGGTTCGAGGGGGAAAAAGCGGTTTGGAGTCTGGATGAACCAGCTTTTGGCCACGCGCCGGACCTCGGCCGCCATGGCCATCTGGTCATAGAGGGTTCCGACGTGTTCGATGACCGAGTTGGAAAAACAGACATCGAACGAGTGATTGGCGAACTCGGGCATTTTCCGCGCATCACCCGCTATGCTGACCGCATCCGTGAGGCCGGAAACATCGGAGGCACCGAGGTTCAAAAGCGTCAGCCTGCATTTGCGGCCCAAGTCCGGTGCGTTGCCGAGCCAGAACTCGGGTGTTCCTCCAACATCCAAGATCCGAACCGGCTCCGGAAAACGGAGGAGCAGATCCTTGAGCCACTCCGTCCTCTTCCGACGCATGCGGGAGGCCAGAGAGTCGGGATTCCGGTTGTCGGCGTGCTTGAAGAACATGCGATTTGGATCTGCGTCTGCTTGAACTGGGTGGGGATCGTTCCGTTTACCCGACTCCCCTTCAAGGATTGTCTAATGGCTGGTCGATTGGGCGGAAAGAAAACGAACGCCTTGCGCCGACGGTTCGCGTTGGCGTTTCATGCCCGCTAAACATGTCAGTCGCAATCATCACAGGATCGGCGGGGCTCATCGGTTCGGAGGCCTCGCGCTTCTTTTCCCGGAAGGGATTGAAAGTCGTCGGCGTCGACAACGACATGCGGAAGGTGTTCTACGGGGACGAAGCGTCGACCGATTGGAACCGGAGGCGGCTGGAGGTCGAGCTGGGCTCGGGATATGAGCACGCGGCTACCGACATCCGGGATTTCGACGGGATTTCGCGTCTGATGTCGCGCTTCGGAAAGGAT
>JAYTTC010000111.1:0-9379 GCA_043745255.1 Verrucomicrobiales bacterium | reverse complement strand
CAAGCCGCCGTAGGCCGTCTCACCGAACAGATCGGCGAGTTCGAGCCGGAAATTCGCGACTATATCGCCTACGCCTTGAACGCGCAGGGAAAACATCTACGTCCGGTGCTCGTCGCTTTGAGCGGAATGGCCACTGGTGCTGTCGAAGATGCGCATGTATCCGGTGCCGTGATTGTGGAAATGGTCCACCTGGCGACCTTGGTGCATGACGACGTGATGGATGACGCACAGTTACGCAGAGCGCGCCCAACTCTGGCCGCCCAATGGGGAAGCCACCTTGCGGTACTGGTGGGGGATTGTCTTTTTGCCCATGCCCTGCGGCTCGCAGCACAGTATCCGACTCCTGAGGTTTGTCGGGTGGTGGCAGCCGCCACCAACACGGTCTGCTCCGGCGAAATTCTTCAGGATCGTCATGCGGGCGACTTCACCCTCAGCCGGTCGGACTACTTCAAAGTAATTCGGATGAAGACCGGAGAGCTCTTCGCACTCTCTGGAGACCTCGGTGGGCTTTTGAGCCACGCCCCCCCAGAGCAACGAGCCGCGTTGCGTCGGTATGGCATGGCGCTCGGCACCGCCTACCAGGTTTATGACGATTGCGTCGACTTGTTCGGCACCGAGGGAGAAGCAGGTAAAACTCTGGGCAGCGATTTGGCCAAGGGCAAGGTGACACTCCCCGTTCTTCTCCTGATGGAGCGGGCGAACACAGAAGACAGGAAGCAAGTGGGGGAATGGGTGCCCTCCTGGGAACCTCGTGATCTTCCCCGATTCCGCGAACTCCTCGACCGCTATCAGGCCTTCGCAGGCTCGACAACGGTGGTTCAGGAACTTCTGGAAGAGGCGCGCTCCGCGCTCCGCGAACTCCCGCCCAGCGAGAGTCGCCAAAGCCTAGACGCACTGACCGACTTCCTGTCGGCGCAGATGACCGGACTTTACGAGGCCCCTAAGGTGCCTGTCGCATGATGGAACCTATCGTGGCCCCTGATCCAAAACTCCCTGAGCCGGTACACTCGACGGAGCAGAATCGGCTTGAAGCGGTGCAGGAGGATTTGCGCCTCGTTGGACGCGTGCTGCAGGGAGAGACCGACGCGTTCGAGGAGCTAATCCGGCGCCACCAGCAGAGGATTTATGCCACCGTCTATCATATGACGGCCAATCACGAGGATGCCACCGACCTGACTCAAGAGACTTTCATCAAAGCGTTCCAGGCACTGAAATCCTTCAAGGGGGACGCCAGCTTCTACACCTGGGTGTATCGGATTGCGGTGAATAAGACGCTGAACCACCTCAAAAAGAGGAAGCAGCGCAGTTTCGTGAGTCTGAATGACTTGGACAGCCAGGTCGAAAACGACCCTGAATTGGTCGCCCTCATCTCAGACAAAACTCCGCGTCGGGAGGCCGCTTTAGCCGAGCTACAAGAAAAATTGAACGCCGCTCTCCTCAAGCTGTCAGAACCGCACAGACTCGTGGTCACCCTGCACGACATTCAGGGTTTGGCGCACGAGGAAATAGCGAGAATTATGGAGTGCAACGTCGGCACAGTTCGTTCGCGCTTGTTTTACGCACGTCAACAGCTGCAAGCATGGTTGTCGGATTACCTGAAGTAACCTATGGAGAATCATACGGACGAGTTCGATTCGTTACAGCGACTGCTCTCCCTCAAACGGCATGAGGCTCCCCCGCCCCGCTTTTTTGACGAGCTTCCCGGGCGGATCATGAACGAGATCCAGAATCAGAATCAGAGACCCAGCCTCGGGCAAAGATTCCTCGATCGATTGTTCGCTTTTCCTGGATTCCAACCGGTCGCCGCAGCCGGGGTTGCCCTCCTCATCGGCGGACTATTTCTCTGCGCCTTCAGCACCGGCGATGGGGGACCCAACTCGGCCACCGGAGCGTTTTTCAGCCAGCAGGCTCCGTTCCCGCAGATGCAGCTCGGACCGAAGATCGGAAGCCACGACGACGCGCTCCAACCCGTTGAGGTGACCACTCGCTCGCGCACGGCATTCGCCAATAATGAAAAGTAGTCGCCCGTGGGTCATCCTATTTTTGGTGGCGTTACTAGCCTCTCTGATCACGGCCAGCTACAACGCCCGCAGCGCGACCCCTTCCTCCATTTCAACCCCAAGCGCAAAGGGCGGGCCGGGTCTCGAGTTAGCGCAGACCGTCTCGGCGGTTACCGGCATCGCGATCTCCCCGCTGCTGGGGGTGAGTGCTATGGGTGCCTGGCAATATTTTAAAGCCCCGGCCGATCAACGCAGCACGCTCTCGTGGTATGCACAACCGTGGTTCTGGCTCAGTGGGCTGGCGCTCGTCGGTTTGGTGGCGGCGAAGGACGTCCTCGGTGCCGCAACCCCGCCGGGGCTGAAGAAGCCGATCGATGTCGCAGAGGCGTTGGAAAACAAGATCAGCGGCCTGGTCGCTGCGGGGGCCCTGATCCCGATGATCGGAAGCTTTCTCCATGCTTCAGGGGTTCCACAGACGGAACTACCGATCCACATCGGGGGCATGGCGTTCGTTGATGGGTCGATGCTCCTTCAGATCGCAGCAACCCCTTTCGCGCTGGCCGCCTATGCGGTGGTATGGATGGCCGCGCACTCCATTCAAGTGCTGATTCTTTTAAGCCCACTGGGGATTATTGACGTCATTCTGAAATCCATACGTACCGCCCTGCTCTCGGCCCTGGCTGGAATCGCCTACATCGATCCATGGATTGGAGCGGCGCTTTCCGTTTCACTCATTCTAGTCGCCTACCTCATCGCCGGATGGTCATTCCGCCTGAGTATTACCGGATGGGTCTATTGCTGGGATTTTCTAAGCTTGCGGCGGGCTCGTTTCACGCCCTCTGAGAAAGAGAACTGGGCCTTTGCAGCACAGGCCATCGACGAGGTCCCCATCCGCACCTACGGTCGCTTGGTTAAAAACTCAGCGGGTCAGGTGGAGTTTCACTACCGTCCCTGGCTCTTCCTCGCAGAAAAGGTCAAGACCCTCGCCTCAGGGCAACTCGTCATCGGTCGCGCACTGTTTCACCCCACCCTGGAGACTCTCCAAGGGGAGGACACTCATCGGCTTTTTAACTTCCCGCCTCGCTTCCGAACTCATGAGAATGAACTGTCGAAAGTGTATTCGATACCCGTTCAGGAAGTCGGTCTTCTTGGGGCGACCAAAGCCATAGCACACTGGCTCTCGCAACTCTTCGGCTTCTCTCGGAGCGCCGCTTAACGATCGAACAGGATCTGGTAGTTCAACAGGGTCGACGAGAGATTCCGACCTTCTACCGTCACGGACAGATCCAGTTTTTTGTCATCCGTAACCGGGAAGCTCAGGATATATTTACCACCCCCCTCGCTCTTCCAGGCTCCCTCACGTCGGCTGGTTCCGGAGGCGGACGGTCTCCGGACGATTAGTTTCTGGTCCAGCAGCGCCAGCATGACGGCCCCCTCGAGCTGGGCGGCAAAAACCGATCGCATCTTGTTCACTTCGAGTCCGCTCATACGCCGGGCTTTCTTGTTTTCCAACACCGTGCCGGCAAGGTTGAAGTCCCATCGGCCGAGGATTTTTTCAGAGTCGTACTTCTCCGATTTTTGAGTGCTTAGATAGTTCTTAAGATCCGCTAAATCTGCCTGCACCAGATTGAGTCCCTGGGCCAGGGTTTCCGGACTCGATATCACGGGACCCAACTTGGGGTGATCGAGAATTTCGGACACCGTCGGGCCCCGGAGCATGAATTCTTGAACTTTCACGTCATTGCCGAGTTCCTCGAACTCCTTGCGATCCGTCATCGGGAGCAACGGAGGGTAGGCCCCAAGCCGACCCTGTAACAAAGGTTGGTGAAACCATTCTGCGGCAATATCAGTGATGTCGTAGTAGACAGGGGCTGCCGGGATGTATGCGCCGACGGCCTTGCTCAGTCCGGAGGACTCAACATCCATAGCAAGTCGGTTCAGGCCGCGAAGCACGAAGGAATCCCGCTCCGCACCGCGCGAAAACTGCACCGACGCATAACCAACACCGGTCGCAAGAATAGAAATCAGGAGGGTGTAGAGGGTCCCATTCAGCACCCCGACGCAGGGACCGGTTCGCTGATTCATGCGCTCGAACAGCAGTCGCTGGGTGTCGGAGGCCTTATACTTGAAGAAATTATCCAACTGCTTGTGCAGAGTCTGAGCGGATACTTTGGCGACCACCAGAAGGACCACAAAGCAGAGAAGCGGGCCTAGCACCGCCAGCAAAACGGGATGGGAAACACCGACCATAGGAAGCACCTTTGCGCAGAGTGCGCCGAGAGGCTTTAGAAAAAGGAGAGTGACCAGCAGCGCGATTGTCGTGACCGCCACGCGGAGGGCACCCACGTAGAACCCCACGATTCCGGAGCAGATCACGAACACCAATGCAAGAAGCCAAGCGTACATGGAGCGGACCATAGCCAACCCTCCCGTTCGGGCGCACGAAGAAAATGCGGACCTGTTCGAAGAACGAACGAGTTACTCAACCTCGATGCCCACCGGACAATGATCCGAACCCATCACTTGAGGGAGAATGAGGGAGCGTCTAAGGGCCTTGCGAAGGCGATGCGACACACCGAAGTAGTCTATTCTCCAGCCGATGTTCCGGGCACGCGCGTTTGCCATCGGGCTCCACCAGGTATAGTGCCCGGGACCCGATTCAAATTCTCGAAAACTGTCGAGATAGCCGGCCTCCAAAAGGCGCTCAAACTCGGTTCGCTCCTCGATCGTAAAACCCGCATTCCTTCCGTTGGATTTTGGATTCGCCAAATCGATCTCCTTGTGCGCGACGTTTAGGTCGCCACAGAAGATCACCGGTTTCTTCTTCTCCAAGGCTAGGAGGTAGGACCGAAATGCCGGATCCCATTCCTGAGTTCGATATCCCAATCGCGCCAGATCTCGTTTGGAGTTCGGTGTGTAGACGTTCACCAAGTTGAAATCCGGAAACTCGGCCCTGATCACTCTCCCCTCGTCGTCATGCTGACGGGCTTCGATCCCTGAGGTCACCTGGATCGGTTTGATGCGACTGAAAATAGCTGTCCCGGAGTAACCGGGACGCAGCGCCGAATTCCAGAACAATTGATAGCCTTGAGCAAAGAAAAGATCTGTGACCTGTTCTGGCTTCGCCTTTATTTCCTGCACACAAACTACGTCAGGAGCCTCAGTCTGGATAAACTGCGCGAAACCTTTCGCGATCACGGATCGAATCCCGTTCACATTCCAGGAAATCAGTTTCATGGGAAAAAGCCCACCAGAGTGGGCCAGTCAAGAATCGTGCGTTAGAGGTCCGATCAACGCTCGGTGAAGCGCTGGGAAACCCAATCCATCACGGCATGAATCAGGGTGGGCAGATGGGATTCGGCGAAGAGATGGCCGGCACCAGCGATCTCCAAAAGTTGCGTTCTAGAGGAGTCGGCTCGCGCCGCTATCTCGCGCGAATCGGTTATCGGGACCACGTCGTCCTCCGTCCCATGAATAAGAAGCCACGGCACCTGAATCTGGGAGGCCCGTCCGACCAGAGTATCGATCTGAGCTAGATCGTTCATGTAGGCGGACGACAGCGGGCAGGTCGGCTCATCCCACATGCAGCCTTGGTCGGGAATCACGGTTCCGAACTCACGCTGGGAGAAGGCTCGGGTATGGACCATCCCGGCGAGGGAGACCAGGTAGGCGATGCGCGGGTCGACACTGGCGCGCAGCACCCCCACCGCGCCTCCCATGCTGTGTCCGACATACGCCACCGTCCAGCCTTTGAGAGCGTCAATCACCGACCCCAGATCGGCGGTCTCTTTGGTCACGGTGGAATCAACAAAACGTCCCTGCGAGGCTCCGTTTCCAGAGTAGGAAAACCGTAACGCGGGAAAGCCTGCAACGGATAACGCCTCCGCCAGAGCGATCAGGAAGGGTCTATCTTTGTTCCCCGTGACCCCGTGACCCACGAGAACGATCTTCTTGAGCCCAGGTTTTCCAGGGTGAAAGGTGTAGTCGAGCCGTTCGCCGAGAGCGTTTTTGATTTCGCCAAACATGTTGGCGAAGGGATGCCCGAAGGCCTGCAACGAGTCAATGTCCGAAGCAGCGATCAGCGATTACGCGGCATGCGCCTCGTCCATGACAGCACGGAGAGCGCTGGCGGCGCTCGGAAGCACTTGCTGAAGCTCCGGCAGCCGATCCACAATCTGACGGATCGTCGGCTCAGCACCGCTTGAGAGCAACCGGCGGAACCAGACGCAAAACTCCTGACTGATCACCCGCTCCTCTAGTTCCAGCAACGGGCGAGAGGTGTATCCCGCCGCTGTCTCGCACAAAATGATCGCCGCCAAATGGGCCGGCTTCGTCGCATCCTGGAATTGCTTCCAAAGCACTGCAGACTCCTCCAGTGCGCCCCGTAGAAGCAGCACCTCGGCGCGCGCGCAGCCTAGCACCGGATCCCTGGGAAAGTGTCTCAATGCT
Organism: Verrucomicrobiales bacterium; assembly: GCA_043745255.1. Taxonomy (GTDB): domain Bacteria; phylum Verrucomicrobiota; class Verrucomicrobiia; order Limisphaerales; family UBA11320; genus UBA11320. The sequence continues at coordinate 2,930 of JAYTTC010000111.1, read as the reverse complement.
TCGAAAGTCCAGTCCGCAGCAAAGTCCAGGTAGTCCGAGCTTCGAAGAGCAATTTCAGCGCCGTAGCGCCAGGCGGATTGCTCAGCGGGGCTGGTGCTAATAACGCGATGCAACTCCTCGAGGGCCGGAACTGAACGCCCGGAGTCCTCCAAGAAATGGGCGAAATCAAGTCGCACCTTGGCAGAGCTCGGTTCCTCCTCCAACGAGGCACGGTACTCCTTCTCCGCAGCCTCGGCCTTGTCGAGCTTTACATAGCAGAGCGCCAGCAGATGGCGGGGCCCGCCGGTGTGAATGTCGGTGTGGATCGGAGAAAGACTCTGTTGATTGCGCTTCGCGATACAGCTCTTGAGGTGCTGTGCTGATTGCACGAATTTCCGCTGCACATAACACGTGACGGCAAACATCAGATGTAGCGAGGCGGTTGGTCCTGTCGCAAGGGCTTGAGGGGTCTCCGAAAGCTCCACCACGGACTGAAATCGCTGCGCGGTCATCAGATGCGTGGTCATCAGGGTCAGCAAGCGCTCACGCAGTTCAGGGGGAACGGCCGAGGCAGGTTGCGCCGCCATCAGTTTGAACGCCTTGGTGTACTCCTCGAGTCCAGCGTCCAGTTGTTGTGAGCGCACCAGGTCAAGACCATAGCTCATTCGAAGACCCACATCATTCGGCTGCTCTTCGATCGCCCGATCCAGAAGACGCAAGTTGCGCTGCACTTTAGATCGATCCTTCACCACCTGGGCAGTGTATCCATGGTGAATCAACCGAGGTTCTCCAAGGCGGTTTTCCAAGCCCCACTCCTGCTGCAAAGTTTGGAGACTCCCAAAGGCATGTTCGTGAATCCGACCCACAAAGTGCGCTCCGGGCACGTTACGGAAAAGCCGGGGAACGTAGTGACTCCCCTCTTTGTCCTTTCCCGCATCGTTGAGAGGAAGCCTCCAAGCGATCACTCCCGCAGTCCGAATCGCCTTGCGCAACAGGTCGCGTGAACTCGCGTCGAGTTCTTCATCGGCATCGATGACCAGAATCCAATCGCCCCGGGCATGCTCGAGTCCGGCGTTGCGTGCAGCGCTAAAATCATCGCACCAATCGAAGCGGTGCACCTCCGCCCCTAGCTCCTTTGCAATCTCGATCGTTCGATCAGAGGATCCCGTGTCCACCACAACGATCTGATCCGCGACGTCACGAATCGATTTCAAGCATTGCCCAATATACCGCTGCTCATTCTTGGTGATCAGACAAACCGAAAGCCGTGGTGCCTTTCCCTCCTCACCGGCCCAGTCCGGAAGTTCAAGGGTCTGAACTTTTCTTTGAGAGGCACGCTGCGGCAGGGCCTGAAGGAACTGCTTCGCTCTCTTCCACCTGGGGACTAGCTGATGTGCCCGATCCGCACAGCGCCGGGCGAGGACCCTATCGCCGGCTTTGAGCGCGATCTGACCGAGTAGCAACCAGCCCTCGGGATGAAATGGACGAGTTCGAATCGCCTCCAGCGTAGCAGCCCAGGCAGCTGACAAGTCCTGAGACTCATATCGCAGACGGGCGCTCGACAGATCACCCAGGGCAGCCACCTGTCGCCGTCCTGAATCGATTGCCTCCTGCGGATTCCGCGAAAACGCCCCGATCACCCGGGTCATCGTCGCGTCGAGCCAAGCGCGATCCTCCGAGGTCGGAGAGCGACTCGTCGTGCTCCCCGAGTATCGCATCGCCGCGGCCGCAAACTGAACAAAACTGGAAAGTTCCTCAACCGAATGGCGCATCAAAAGGCTCGCCCCCTTTTTCGCCAAATCGTAATGCCCGAGTGTCCGAGCCATCGTCACGAGCAATTCCAATCCCGGAATACTTCGAGGGTCGTTCCCGATGATCGTATCGACTGCGGAACGTGCACTCTCCCAATCCTCGACGGCAAGCGCCACCTTTGCGCGAGCGGAATGCATGGCCGGATCCATCGGACGCAGGTCCGCGGCACGAGCCAGGCATTCCAACGCAGAACCCTCAGCTCCCTGCGCGGCGCGAACCCGACCCAAGGTCAGAAGCATGGGTGACGCGTCCTGCGAATTCACCAGCAGCTCGGACAAATACTGAGGAGGCTCTGCGATTGGGGCGAAGCCTGAGGGATTGGCCCATTCCGGAGTCGCTCCCGACGCGATCCATTGCAAGATCTGCCCAACGCGCCGTTCGAGAGTGTGGGCGCATCGCAACCTCGTCTGCGCTTTTTCCGTCAGGGCGGGACCCAGCAGCGGATCCGCTTCGAGTCGATCGAGGTGCCGGACCAGGGAGGCGGGATCCTCCTTGGAGAACAAGAGAATTTCGCTTCCTTCGGCGAACAGCTTTGCTGTTTCAGGTCGATCGTTCACTGCCCAAGAGATCACCGGACGCCCCGCCGCAATCCCCTCGAATACGCGACCGGCATAGCTCCTCATGTAGGAGGGGAGATTGACCACCGCGCCCCCGCCCTGAAGACCGCGAAGCCAAAGCTCGAAACACGCGATTCGGATGCGTCGCCAGGTTTCCGTGTGCACAGCGAGGAGTGCCCAGGACATCGCCCCCCCATCGCAAAGATGCGCCTCGAAGAGACGATGCGCTTCGTCGAAGAGCGCCGGATAGTCGGTTGCCTCCTCACCCGGCCGCGTCTGGAAGGTAAGGCGCCGGCCCAGCTGAGGATGGGTCAACCACTCAGTGCGTGCCCCGTAGATTGCGCCGGAGAAGATCGCTCTCGAGTCTGGAGCCGCGGAGGGCGGCGGCAGAATAAAACGGCTGGGAACTGCTTGTGGCCACCACAAAGCCAACACCGTTCGCCGCTGGTTGAGCTCCACCACATCAGCCTCGTCAACACAGAGAGCATGAGTCACGTAACTCAGTCGTCGTTCCACATGATCGTGACGCTGGAGGAGACTGGGCGCTTGCAGATAGACCTCTGGCTCGTACTGGAGCGATTC
>JAYTTC010000110.1:0-9381 GCA_043745255.1 Verrucomicrobiales bacterium | reverse complement strand
ACAGCGTGCAGCATCCCTGGAAACATCAGTATTGGCGCGTGGGCTCTTTCCAGCGGGCCTTGTTTCGGGATGTGGTTTCCCCGGCGGGCACCAATGTGCTCCAGGAATTGGAGCTGATCTACCGGGATACCCGTAGCGGCGAAACGAATCGACTCTTCGTGAGCGGTTTTGACGCGGCCAAGCTTCCCCAACTCGCGGTGGCAGATTATTCCAAGGGATTTTATTCGCCGATGGGAATCAGCGTGCCTCCGTTTTTCCAGAGCTACGAGGATCTGGTGAAGTCTCCGCCGCAGAAGTCTCCCTACTTCAGCTTCCTCCTCGATTCAAAGGATCGTTGGATCAATCACCACGAGGTCTCGATTGACGGTCCGGTGATGCATCGAGATGATAAGGATCCCAACCTGCTCCATCTCTACCTTCTCTCGTATGAGCGTCACGCATTGGTGGCACACTTTCGAGTGCCGTTGAAGGCATCGACGCTCTGAGCGGGAGCCATGCAGGGCCTTTGGATCCGCCGCTCCTACAAAGACTCAAAAAACGCCCGGGTCATCGAAGCATCATCTCGGCTGCGGCATCGGCGAATCGAAGTCCATTTGCCGTGAGCTGAAAACGTTCAGCATTCTGTGCCGCCCATCCCCGGGCCACGAGTTCGGAGAGCTCGTCGGCCCACTCCGCTCGAAGATCAAATCCCGTCACATCACGGAAGGCTTTAAAGGGCCATCCGGGTCGAACACGAAGTCCGAACGCGGCTGTTTCACCCGCTCGAGCCAAAGGAGTGAGTGTCTCTGTTCTCTCGATGGCGCGGCGCCCGGATTCGAGTTGCTCGCAGTAGAGTTGGGTGTTCGACCAGTTCTTGGTCCGCTGGCCGTGGGTATATCCGGTGGCACTCGGGCCGAGTCCGTGAAAGCCGCCTCCCCGCCAATAGTTCACATTATGCTGGCAGGCACGCGAGGGGAACTCACCCGTGTGCGCGGAATCGGTGCGCGCAAAGTTCGCCACCTCGTATTGAATCATTCCCGCGCTCGCGGATTCATCCACCAGGGCCTCATACATGTCGCAAGCGAGATCGTCGTTCACATCGATCTCGCCTGCCTGAAGTTGCTGGTACAGCGCGGTGTCTTCCTCGTAAATGACTTCATAGCTGGAGAGATGCTCGCTCTGCATCGAGAGGGCTTCGCGCAATGTGGACTTCCAGATCTCCATTGACTGGCCGGGAATGGCGAACATGAGATCGATGTTGATACTCTCGAAGCCAGCTTGGCGGAACAGGTCGAAGGATTTGAAGACCATCGACCGGTCGTGCACGCGACCTAGGCGATCCAGCAGGCCTTCGTCCAGCGATTGAACCCCCATCGACACCCGATTCACCCCAGCGTCCCGCCAAAGGCGCGCTTTCTCCAGAGAAACAGTCGCCGGATTGCACTCGATCGTCCATTCGGCCGCGCCCAGGAGGCCAAGACGCGTGAAGGCAGCAAGAAGCTGTTCCCATTGACGGAGATTGAGGATGGACGGTGTTCCGCCCCCGAAGAAGATCGTGCGGGGTCGCAAGTCATCGGCTACCAGCTCCATCTCACGTATGAGCGCAGCGGTATACCTATTCATCAGCTCGCCGCTGGACGCTTCCGAAAAAAACGCGCAGTAGTGACACTTCTGGGCGCAAAACGGAACATGAACGTAAAGCGAACTGATCGGCTGATGTGCGATTGGCACCACAGCACGACCTTACGCTACGAACAACGCAACGGCACAACTAATTTGTTGTCGAGCGGCCTGACCGGGGAAGGCCTGCCGCGCGTCAACGGTCGCGGCCTAAGCCGCAACATCCGTCCGAAGGAAACTGGATCAGAGCTGAGGCTGAGCACCCGGCACTCGCTGGACATTTTGAGCCTTGGGGCCCTTGTCGCTATCGATCAGTTCGTAGTCGACCTCCTCACCCTCCTGCAGAGTTTTAAACCCTGCTCCTTTGATGTTCGTGTGATGCACAAAGACGTCCTGTCCGGCATCGTTTAGGATAAATCCGTATCCTTTTTTATTGTCGAACCATTTAACCTTGCCGCTGGCCATAAGTTAATCCTTCCGTGTTTTGAGTTGGCCGCTCCGAAGGGAAACACCAGCCGTACACTCAAATTTGCTCATGGTGGTAGACGAGCGGGGCGAGTGTGAAAGTATTTTCTTATCAACGTCAAGGAGGAGTTTGAAAAACACCATTTTGATGAATGGAATTTCTGTTCACTCGTGAGTGGCTGAGGAGATTGGGGATGTGCGCACGCATGTTGAAGTGAGGCTCCGAGCATATTTGAACGCTCTCAGGATTGACCTTCCACCGCATTTGCTGGTGTTCTTTCCTCCATGAAGTGCGCACCGCAATGGATCATGCCGCTGGTTGCCGTCTGGATGTCGATCGCGATGGCTCCCACTCGCGTCGACGCTCAAAAAGTTCCGGTCAGCGAAACTATCCTGGCCAACGGGATGAAGCTGCTGCTGGTTGAACGTCACGATGAGCCCAGCATCTCAGGGGGATGGGTGGCCAAGGCGGGCAGCTCGAACGAGCGACCTGGAATCACCGGCATCGCTCATCTGTTTGAACACATGATGTTCAAGGGCACCCCCACGGTGGGTACCAAGGACTACGCGCGTGATTTGGAGATCATGAGCGGACAGGAGAAGCTGCGGGATGCGATGCGATTGGAAGATGACAAAATGCGCGCGGCGTATCGACGAGGTGAGATCGACGATCTCATGAAGCCAGAGAACAAGACACCCCGCTATCGCGAGTTGGAGGGCCAGTTCAAGGCCTTGATTGAGGAGCAAAGGAAAATTTTGGTGAAGAACGAATTCGACAAGCTCTACACCTCAGGAGGCGGCTCGCACATGAATGCCTTCACCTCGACGGACCTCACCGGATACTTCATCACCGTGCCGGCCAACAAGCTGGAGCTCTGGATGTGGATGGAGTCGGAGCGGCTGTTCCATCCGGTGTTCAGGGAGTTTTACGCCGAGCGCGATGTCGTGTTTGAGGAACGTCGCATGCGGACGGACTCGACTCCGCTTGGAAAGTTTGCCGAAAGTTTCGAGGCGCTTTTTTGGGAGTCTCATCCCTACGGATGGCCCACGGTCGGCCTGCCTTCAGACATCAGCTCCATCTCCAAGGCTCAGGCCGACGAGTTCTTCGCGAGCTACTACTCTCCTCAGAATATCACGCTGATCTTAGTGGGTGATTTTCAGTCGAGTGCTGCCGTCGAGATGGCCAAGCGATATTTCGAACGCATTCCCCGCGGGCTGAAGGATCCTCCTGCTTTTGTTCCAGTGTTGATGCCTCAGCCCGCGGAAAAGCGGATGAATGCTGAAGCCGAGGCAAATCCTCAAGTGGACATCTACTGGCATACCGTGCCGTTTATGCATCGAGACCACTACCCTCTCACCGTGCTGGCTCAGATCCTCTCCACCCGCACCGGTCGACTTTACAAAAAGATGGTGCTCGGTGCCCAGGTGGCGACGGAAATGTTCGCCGGCCAGTATGCGCGAAAGTGGGCCGGAGTGTTCAATATCTCCGGCGAGGCACGCGACGGGAAATCGCCGGAGGAGGTGGAGCAGGGGATTTACCGAGTGATCGAGGAGCTCAGGCAAACTGATCTGCCGCCCGAGGAACTGCAGAAGGTGAAAAACAATTTTGCGGCTGGCGAGTATCGTCGGCTGTCCTCCAATTTCCCGATTCTACAGCAGCTGATCTCCAACGAAGGACTTGGGGCCTGGCAGGAGATCAATGACGCGGGTGGTAAAATTCAGGCGGTTACCGCTGCGGATGTAAAGCGAGTGGCCGTTGAGTATTTCAAGAAGGAGAATCGTGCTGTGGGAGTCTATACGCGCAAGGCCGCTTCGGCCTCCGCCGCAGCCGATGAGTTCGCCGGACTCCCCGCGGACCAGCGTCCGGTGATGAAAAACATCGCGGCTCAGATCCGATCCGAGACCAGCGTCGAGAAGCTCCAGGAGGCCCTGAAAGCGATGGAGCAACGGGGTGGGGACGGGGATCCAAAGCGAAAGATCTTCCTTAACCTCTATCGCAAGACCGTGCAGGGACGCATCGCAGAGTTGCAGACCAAGTAACGAATATTTTTATTTCCATGATTCCATTGATTCATTCCCTCGCCCGGACCGCCGCGCTGATCTTTCTGGGGCTTTGCTCTACAATTGCGGCATCGGCCGCGGCGGACGCCATTCCCTCTCGTCCGGAGAAACTCAGCTACCCGCCGCTAGCGTTCGAGCCGCCCAATCCCACCGAGTATCGTGTCGCACTTAAGAGCGGGCCGATTGCCTATCTGGTTCCCGATCGCGAGCTCCCCTTGGTCAACATTGTGATCCAGGTGCGCACGGGCGACTACCTGACTCCCGAGGGCAAGGAGGGGCTCGCGGCATTCGCTGGCTTTCTCCTGGCTCGAGGCGGCACTGCGTCCAAGTCCGCCGAGGACCTGGAGGAGCGATTGGCTTTCCTGGCGGCGAGTCTGAACTCCTCAGTTGCCGACACTCGGGGAAGCGTGAGCCTCAATCTGCTCTCCAAGGACTTGGAGGAAGGCCTGGCTATCTTGCGCGAGGTGCTCGTCGCCCCGCAGTTTCAGCAGGATAAGATCGACCTGCGACGCCAGCAGTCCATCCAGGAAATGAAGCAGCGGAACGACGAATCCGCGAACATTGAGGAGCGAGAGTTGGATTTTCTGGCCTATGGCGAATCCTTTTGGTCGAACCGGCAGGAGACGCAGGCCTCCATTGAATCCATCACCCGAGATGATCTAGTGGCCTTCCATAAGAAATGGTTTCATCCGAATAACTTCGTCGTCGCGGTGAATGGTGATTTCGATCGCGAGGCGATGACCGCTAAACTGGAGTCGCTCTTTGCCAATTGGCCGTTTCAGGGTGAAGTGGCGCGACCTGTTCCCGCAAATATCCAATTTGCCAAACCTGGAATCTATCTGGTCAACAAGCCGGTGAACCAGGGTCGGGTGGCAATCTTGCTGCCGGGGGTGATGCGCGAGAGTCCGGACAATGTTCCGCTGGCGGTGATGAATCTGATCCTGGGCGGGGGTGGATTCACCTCGCGCATCATGAATCGAGTTCGATCGGATGAAGGTTTGGCTTACTCAGCCTTCTCGGTGTTTCGCGGAGGCACCTACTATCCCACGCCCTTTCACGCTGGATTTCAGTCTAAATCCCGCACCGTGGCCTACGCCACCTCGATCATCCTGGAGGAAATGAAGCGAATCGCCCTCGAGCCGGTGAGCGATGAGGAGCTGGACATGGCCAAGCGGATGTTCATCGATACCTTCCCTCGTCGCTTCGCCACCAAAGCCCAGGTTGCGGACGCTTTCGCGGATGAAGAATTTACCGGCCGGTTCGCGAAGGAGCCGGACTACTGGAAAAACTATCGCCCGAGATTGCAGTCCATCACCAAGGAAGACGTTCAACGCGTGGCCAAGAAGTATCTGGATCCCCAGAAGGTGGCGATCCTTGTGGTAGGCGAGAAGGATGAGATTTTGAAGGGCTATCCGGACCATCCCGTTAAGCTAAACGAGCTGGGCGGCGGTCCGTTCACTGAGATCCCACTGCGGGATCCTCTCACCATGAAGCCCCTCTAACCGTCCATGCCCGCGCTTGCAGAGCCTCAGTTTGGCTTGCTCTGGATTACCCTCGCTGCCGTGGTGGGGCTGGTGGTGCTCCTAAGCCGATACAAACTGAACGCCTTCCTAGGACTCCTCCTGGCCTCGGTGTTTGTCGGAATCGGGACCGGCATGAAGCCGGTGGAGATCGCCAAAGCTTTTCAGGATGGCATGGGCACAACTCTTGGGTTCATCGCCATCGTTGTAGGCTTGGGAACGATGCTCGGTCGATTGCTGGCAGAATCGGGAGGTGCCCAAGTCATCGCTTCCCGCCTCATCGATGGAATGGGGGAGCGTCGGCTGCCCTGGGCAATCATGCTGGTGGCGCTCGTGATTGGCTTGCCGGTGTTTTTTGGTGTCGGGGTGGTGCTCCTCATGCCCATCGTGGCGACGCTCGCCCGCCAGACCGGGCGCTCAAGGCTTCTGCTCGGACTGCCGTTGATGGCGGGGCTGTCGGTCGCTCATGGTTTAATACCTCCGCATCCGGGTCCGCTGGTGGCGGTGGACAAACTTCACGCGGACATCGGCAAGACCCTGCTCTGGTCTCTGGTGATAGGCCTTCCGACGGCGATGCTCGCCGGCCCGGTGTTCGCTTACTGGATCAGTCCGAAGATTCGCGGACTTGCTCCGCTTGCCGACCCTCCCTCTACCGCGATCTCGACTCGCACCCGCACTCCAGGATTCGCACTCACGCTCTTCACCATCTTGCTTCCGGTGTTGCTGATGTTCCTCGCCACCTTTGTCCAGATCGGCTGGCCGGCCCCTGTTGTGATCAAAGACGCCCCCCCCTCGGTGCGCGATTGGCTTCTCTTTCTCGGCCAGCCCGCCATCGCAATGCTGATCGCCGTAATCTTCGCTTGGTGGGCCTTCGGGCGACGTTGCGGGTTTACCCGAGCTCAGGTGTTAAAGTTCAGCGAGGAATCAGTCGGTCCGGCTGCGGTGATCTTCCTGGTGGTAGGTGCGGGAGGCGGGTTTAGCAAAGTGCTGGTGGCGGCGGGGGTAGATCAGGTCGTGGTTGCCTGTGTGAAAAACCTTCCCATTTCTCCTCTGCTGCTGGGGTGGCTCCTGGCGGCGTTGATTCGTGTGGCGGTCGGTTCTGCCACCGTTGCGATCACCCTGGCCGCAGGTCTGATGGCCCCCATCGTGGCCTCGATCCCCGGCACCAATCTTGAGCTCCTCGTGGTGGCATTGGGTGCAGGTTCGCTAACGCTCTCTCATCTAAATGATGGGGGGTTTTGGTTTGTGAAGGAATACCTGCAGCTGGACATTCCGCAGACTTTGAAAACGTGGACGATCATCGAGACGCTGATCTCGTTGCTCGCCCTCGGATTCGCGATGGTGCTGGATGTTTGGTTTTGATCCGGCGCTGAGCTGGCCTTTGAGTGCTGAGCAGGCGCGCATGGAGACTGGCAATGACTCGATGGCTGATGGTTTTCAGGAATACGAAGTATGTTGATACTCGACGCACATTTGGATCTGGCGATGAACGCCATGGAATGGAACCGGGACCTGACCCGTCCTCTCGATGAGATTCGGCGTCGAGAGGCTCATCTAACCGACAAGCCCGACCGGGGCCATGCCACCGTCTCTTTCCCGGAGATGCGCCGGGCTGGAATTGGAATCTGCGTCGCGACGCAGATCGCGCGGTACGTGGAGGAGACCCATCCGCTGCCCGGTTGGAATTCACCCTCCCAGGCGTGGGCTCAGACCCAGGCGCAACTCTCGTGGTATCGAGCGATGGAGGAGGCTGGCGAGGTGGTGCAGATTCGCGATCGAGGCGCGTTGCAGAAGCAGCTCGAGCTGTTGAAAAATCCCCCCGCCCACGCTCCGATCGGATACATCCTCAGTCTCGAAGGAGCGGACTCCATGATCACCCCGGCCTATGCCGAGCGGTCCTATGCCCAGGGACTGAGAGCCATCGGTCCGGCTCACTATGGACCGGGCCGTTACGCCCAGGGCACTGATTGGAGCGGCGGACTGACTCCCCGGGGCAGGGAGCTCCTCGTCGAGATGCAAAGGCTGGGGATTATTCTGGATGCCACCCATCTCTGCGATGAAAGTTTCTGGGAGGCGCTAAAGGTTTTTCAGGGACCGATTTGGGCAAGCCATCACAACAGCCGCGCGTTGGTGCCGCACAATCGCCAGATGAGTGACGAGATGATTCGTGCGTTAGTGGAGCGCGGTGCGGTAATCGGAATCGTGTTCGACGCCTGGATGATGATCCCCGGATGGATTCGAGGAGAGAGCACGCCGGAGAACCGCGATTTGAAGCTGGAAAAAATAGTGGACCACGTGGACCATTACTGTCAGGTGATCGGCAACGCGCGACATGTGGGAATCGGTTCGGACCTTGACGGGGCGTTTGGGTTCGAACAGACGCCCCAAGACCTGAAGACGATTCATGACCTAACTCGACTTCCTCGACTGTTTCAGCAGCGCGGGTACAGCCCGGAAGACATCGAGGGAATCATGAGCGGTAATTTTCTGCGGTTTTTGCAAAAGAATCTCCCCTAGCAGCCTGTCGGACTTATCCACAACCGACGAGAGTCCGGCAGTGACGCTCGTTTGTGCTTAGCTCTCCCTTCGAAATCGTCGTGACAGGCTGCTAGATAATTTCCTGTGGAAAAAGAGCCGATCCGCTGAGGGTTTCCTTGACGATGGAGCGGGGCGATGGCGTCGAGCTTTGCATGGGTCCCCGCTGGACGAAGCCTGCGGATCAGGAAACGGGCAGGGCCGGGCTTTGGCCGCGAAAAAGCGCATGAGACGCAAAAAAGACGCGGCCGCTTGGAGGAGGACTCATCCTCCAAAACAGAAATCAACCCAGCTCGCCTTTTTTATTCGCGCTCCGTGTGCCTCCTATGGGGTGCCCTGCTTCTGTAGTGTCGTCCGTATCGGACGATCGGGCGGGGATGGGCCGATACGGCCCACACTACAGAAGACAACCAACGCAAGTGAGAGGGCCCGAAGTCGGGCTTCTGTAGCGTCGTCCGTATCGGACGATCCCCGCCCCGCCCCGATCCGACCCCGGCCCCGATCATCACGCCTGATCCGCAGTCGGTGTCCGTTTTTGAGTGGTTGAACATCGACTCCGTGGCGCGCCCGCGCGCAGGACTCGCAGGGTGTGGCCGCAGCCGTTCTCAAAAGATTCCACCTTCGCGACCAGTTCCAGCACCGGATAGCGCACGGTGGCGAGTCCATAGTTGCGATAGGTGGCCGCAAACAATTCCGTCTCCACCATCCCGGTCCAGTCGCATAGGGTTAAAAACTTCATCGGTTCACCGGTGGCCTGATGATGCACGCGCTGCTCGATCACAAGACCACAGGTGACAATCTCCTCTCCAATATAGTCTCCCAGGCGCGACACCGGACAGTAGGTCTCCCAGGCGATGTTTGGGTAGAGCTCCAGTGGATGGCCGCTCGCAGTGAATCCAAGCAGCTCCATCTCCCACTGCAATCGCTGCAGTCGAGTGGGCTCGGTCAAAGGCACCTCGGGAAGACGCTCCAGGCCGGGCGGCGGAATCAACCAGCCTTGATCGGGATCCCGTCGATGGCCGAAGGTGCGATGCACCTGCTGCAGTTCCCAGAACTGCTCGGTGCGCAATCGACCGAAACCGTCGAAAGCTCCCACGCGCAGCAGCGACTCAAACTCCTCCGCCGAAGGACGCACGCGCAGATAAAACTCACGAAGCGATGAAAACGTGCTCCGGCTCCGCTCTTGATGCAGTCGTGCCAG
>JAYTTC010000109.1:0-9390 GCA_043745255.1 Verrucomicrobiales bacterium | reverse complement strand
CAATCATTACAGCTTTCCCGAGCAGGCGCTGATGCCAGCGAAAAGCCATCTTCTGATCATCTGCACCGATAAGAGGCGCACGGCCTATTACACCGGTTTTCCATTGCCTGCCGAGGGCGGGACTGTGGAGTTATTCAACCAGGCAGGGGAGCGTATGGATATGGTTTCCTTTCCGGCGCAGGATTTGGATCACTCGTTCCCGATCCCCAGCGGCGCGGGAGGGTTTTATCGAGTTCGCAGCCCATAGACCGCCTGGGTAAACTCTCAGTAGAAATGACTCCCACAGCCGAACTCACGTCCGGTGGGGGCAAGTCGGACAGGCCGCTAGGCAGACTTGGGCCTGCTGGCGTGGAGCGTTTTTTCCAATTCCATGCTCTGAGCCAGATAGAGATTGAGAGCCAGGACGCTGATCACGGCGGTCAGCACGCCAATTCCGGAGCGGGAGAATGTGTTGTAGGTACCATGCAATAGTGCAGGTAAACCAATCGCGCAGATCCAGAGTCCACGCTGCCTCTCGGGATATCGCAGCGCGAAGCCCAGAAAGTAGGCGGCAATTCCTGTCCAAACCGAGTGAAGAAATGGAAGCGAGGTCAGCCTTAGGACGTTCAGCAAATAGTAGCTCTTAATGCTGTGATTGTAGTCCCAGTTAAATCCGAACTGGTAGCGAACGCCCTCGTAGATGCCGAATCCAAGGCCTGCAAGCAGGCCGTAGAAGAGGATGGTGTGGGGGAGTAGGTCATCCTTGCGTTGGAACATGAGAACCAGGATGGAGGCTTTGCATAGTTCCTCTGGAACCCCGACGGCGAAGACGAACGCAAACCATTGTTTCAAGAGCGAGGCGGATTCCAGCCAGGGCAGGAGATGCTTCGCAGGGGTGTAGGTGTAGACCGTCCGATAAAGAATCCACAGAATCAAACTACAGCTCAGGGCGCTTCCGAAAAAACAAAAGGCCGCGTCCTTCAGGTTTACCGAGGGGGCGGGATAGGCATGGTAGAAAAACGCCGCCCAGAGCACCGAAAAATATAGCGCGATGGCCCAGTAGGCTTGATCGAAATTACCGCTTTCACCGAGCGCGGCGATAATCATCAGCGGCATTAAGCCGACTGCGGCGATGAGAAAGGCACGCCGGTGGCGAAGCCAGTTGCCGGACTTGAACTCAGCCCATGGCACGAGCAGGTGCGGCGTCAGGGATTGAAGATCCTCGCCGGCGCGGCGTGCAAATCCCGGCGGGCGGAGAATCGGTTCGGCCTCGGGCAAGGGGGCGGGATTTTCGGCACCTCCCTGCAATCGATGCCAAAGCTCCTGAAAGCGAATCCGCTCTCCGCTCTCCTCGGATTCGAGCGGTGTGTTGGGGCCGATCGATCCCTCCAGATAGAGACTCTTGAGCTCGTCCAGGGTCCAGGGACCCGCCTGCCGCTGGCCAGGAATTTGGGAGTAGTATCTCACCTCCGGTTAGACGTCTTGGGTGGACTCCGGTGTGCGCATCGACTGGGGAAGTGCTGCACGCGTGGGTTGCGGCGATGCCGCCAGAATTCGAGCGAGGGTTTTCAGACGATCGACGAGCTGATCCGGCCAGTCATGTTCCTGCTCCACTGTGCCACAGCTCATCACCGCCACCACCTGGCCATGTTGAGAAATCGGGAGATAGAGCGCGGAACGACAGCCGCGCTGATCAAGGAACTCGCGTTCCGCTGACGCTTCAGGGGGAAGAAGTCTCAGATGGGAGATGAGAACCGGCTCCCCGCGCAGCAGCCGTTCCCAAAGCCACTCGCGTCGTGGACGCTGTAGATCCTCCTGCCAATCGACCGCTCCTCGACTCGAGCCTCCCGCAACCTGGATCGTTCCAACCCCGCCCTGCCAATGCACGGCTCCATCCCCAGCTGTGAGGCGCCCGAACTCAGCGAACTCTGCTGAGGCGCTTCGCGCGACGAATTCTAGATATTCCTCCGTCGTCTTGGAGGAGGGATCGGAGGACTCCTCCAGAAAACGCGTCGACCAATCGGCAACCCGTCGATGAAAAGTCAATTCGTCTTGAAGCGACTCCGCCGAGGCAGGGGAGGCTGCGGGCTCCGCCAGCAGACGTCCTATGAGCGCTGCGATTCCGCTGGCGAACTCATGTTCCAGGTCTGTCCATTCGCGAGGGGTTTCGGCGTGCTCGTGGCGAAGCAGACCGATCAGAGAGCCGCGTCGGTGGAGGGCGGCGTCCAGGATGGACTCGGTCGCCGCATCTCCCTGGAAATCGGCCAGATTCAGCTGAGTTCTAGGATCGGTCCCCAGCTCCGCGACCGAAACCGCCGACCCTTGCCGAAGCGCACCGAGATGGTCCTGAAGTCGTGCGGTAGAAAGAGACGGGAGCGAGGGAATATCCTCGTTGCCAACGACACGTTTCCAGGCTTCTCGCAGAACTCCGCCGTTCGTGGAGAGGAGCCAGACTCCGGCCCGCTTGGCGCGGAGAACGTCCAGCGACGTCAGCAATAATTCCTGGATCGCCGCGTCGAGCCCCTTCTCAATGCGAGAGGGACTGGCCGCCAACCGAGCCAGGAGGGCCTGTTGTGTCGCGCGGGTTCTTTCCAGTTCGGCGGCGCGTTGGGCCCATGCCAGCTTGGCCGCGTAGTCAGTGGACTGGTTGTTAAGCTTCCGATGATCGCTCCGCAGGTCGGCTTGGCGGCTGAGGTTGAACCAGAGAAAGAGACCGAGTCCCGCCAGCACCGCAGCGCCAACGAGCGCGATCCACAGGGCATTGGAATCGCCGGAGGACTGAACAGGAGGGCTCGGGGTACCCTCAAGGGGCCCGATAGCAGGAGACACCGTCGGGGGTGTGTCGGCGCTCAAGGCAACGGAAGGCGCGCCGGTCCCAAGTGATCTCAGTACGCCTTGCTCCAAGTTCGGGCGAGGTTCGCTGACCGAAGGAAATCCGACGACTTCCACCCGTTCGCCCACTCCCACCTTGATCGGGTTTGCCGGGCGAACCAATACGCCGCCCTGGGGAGCCTCCACGAAAAAGTCTCCATTGCTGCGGGTGCGACTGACGATGCCGCTGATTTTGATCCGATGCCCACCCAGACTGATGGGGCTGAGTCGAGCGACCTCCTGGATTGGGGTGAGCGCTAATGCGAAGGGATCCGCCGGAGGAGCCAGAGTCATTTCCAAACCTTTTTGCGAAGTGAGGTAGAGCGAGAGCGAAAGGCCGGGTCCGTCCTGGCGGGATGTCGCCGCGCCGACACCTGACACCCGTATGGTGGCGTCGAGCAGACTGTCGGGGTTGAGAATCTCGCTCGCTGGCAAGAGGCAGTAAACCCGATGAATCCCGGTCCAGAGGGAGAGGCGCCAATAAAAAGCGCCTCGGTCGATCGCCTGCACCACCCCTTCGCAGCGACTCAGCTGGCCGTCCCATTTTCCTTCGGCCAGCGCCGGGGTGTCGAAAACGGCGGCAGCAGGCAGCGGGGCTTCCCCAGTCACACGAAAGCCATTGGTGTCGGGTCGCACGGATGCGGAGAACTCGCCGACTTCGGCCACGCCGGCAATTTCCACTGTCTGTCCCACGCTGAGATTGAGCGGTCGGTTCTTTGGCCAGATGTAGATCCCTGCCGTGGTGTCCTGCACGAAAAGCATCCCACTCGCCGGGCTTGCGTAGGTGACCACCGCCTGAAGGCGCACATCGGGCTGATCTTCGAGTTCACTGCGACTGAGTTGGCGGATCTGGACGATGTTCGTCAGCGGAGGGGAGGTGGTTTCCTCAGCGCCGCTCGCCCCAAGACACGAGGCGATGATCCCAAGGATCAGTGTGGGAAGCTTGTGCTTGGAGGTTGGCATTGAATCCAGTGTTGGAATACAGACCGAGCCTGATGCATCTGCGGCTGACCGACGCAACGGTTGATTGGCTGTCTCCCGCTCGACGGTCGGAGGTCACCCTCGTGCCCGCTTAGCTAGCATTTGAACATTCAGGTGGCGAGAGAGAAGTGGGATGCTGGATTCCTCGAGGGTTTAATTCCCCCCGGTCCTGTTCCTCCGCGGCACGGGGCGTGCTTGAAACACCCGGTCTCTTCCGCTCGGACGCGGTGGAGCGTTAGGGATCAACTATGACGCCTGCGGATCAAGCCTGGAATGGAGTGGTGCGCGAGTTTCGCCATGTTTGCCTTCTCAAGCGGGAGGGAAAAGTGGCGGAGTCAGAGCGCGTGTTGGCGCAGGTTCTACCCGCGAGCATTGCCCTTTGGTCTCAGCAGGATCCCCGGGACAACTTGGTGAAACGGCTTCAACTCCAAGCCATGTTCGAAGCTGAGCAACATCGTCTCGACGAAGCCTGGGCGCTGCAGGAGAGGGTTTTCTCTCAGCTTTCAGGAACGGTGATTTCAGAGTTGAAGCAGCGCTTGAGCGATGAACTGCGGCGAGAGTTTGACCAGTGGTTGATCGAGAAGCTCCCCAAGACGGTCCCTCACGGCTCCACCCCTTCCGCAGCCGAGGCTCCTCTTCCTGCGGACCTCCCCTGGAGAGCTGAGCGAGCGGTCACGCACCTCAACTCCGCCTCGGAAATTCCCCACGAGACCGGCATTAAAAGGAGTCCTCCCGTTTGGAGATTCTGACCGCAGCTGCCGCAGATTCCTGCCGGTGTTACCGGCAAACCTTTCCAACCCAGAGCAGCCTGAGGGATGAATCGCGTCGATTGAACGAATCTTTCTGACAGGAATCCCTGCCATCTTTCGTAAAGAGAGTGAGGGAACAGTGCTTTTGTGAGTAATCCCGGATGACGCGAAGAAGGCGGAGTCCAGACGAAGGGTTTGAATCTCAACTTTTCGAAGTTGGCCCGGTTCGAGCTTATCAGAGATGTCGGTAGAATAGTGGCAGCAGCTCCTCAAGTCTGCGCCGTATCTGACGATAAAGAATTTGGTTGTTGGTTGTTTATGGTTGCAACGGGGCTCGGATAAAACCGAAGCCCCGCCTTTTTTTCTCGCTGTGAGGTCCCGCGGAATCTTGTGAGATGGGCAGTCTTCTAAGCCCGCAAACTCAGCGAAAGAAAATCAGGGAGCGGGCTGATGGCGTGTGAGTTCGTGCTGACCGGCAGCGAGGGGGATTTTCTCTTCCGCTCCGTTCGGCCAGTGGATGTGCAGGATTGAAGCAGAGCCTGGGATTCCTAGCACTACATCCGATGAGTCTTGCGACCAGTAACCTCCACCAGCCCGAATCTCGTGCACGGGTCCATTCGGGCCGCTCACAAAGCTGAGCTGGACTTTCGTGCCGATGGCCTGGGGGTTTTCTGGCCCGCCCTCCAGATGGATACGCAATCCTGGGCGCGCTCCGACATTTCGGAACAGCCGAGTTCGTCCCGAGTTTTGCCCCACTGCGATGTCGAGTCTGCCATCGTGGTCATAGTCGCTCAGTGCCGCGCCGCGTCCCTCGCCGTAGAGTGCGAAGCCGCTTTCCCCAGCCGACACACTTGTAAATCCTCCAGTCCCATTCCCCTTAAGCCAAAGTCCGCAGCCCGAATCCTGCCGACTTTCGGCGGAGGACACTCCGAAGAAATTTTGCGCAAGAACCAGGTCCTCGCTTCCGTCCCCGTTCAGATCGCCGACGACGATCCCGAAGACGGGGGAGAGCTGAGCTTCCCGGGGCAGGGGGCGTAACTCGAAGTGGTCGCCTCGGTTTAGAAGAATAACCGATGCCCCTGTTGCAGCGCTCACCGAAAGAACCGCCGGCGGCAGGAGGCTCAACACATCCTTTCGGCTCGCGAGGCTGAAGGCCTGGAAAGTGGGAAATTTCTCCATCAAGCTGGGAAAACTCGACCGGAGTGAACTGAGATCCCGGCTGGGCACATAGGTCAGACGTCCTTGATCGTAATGGCTCTCCAGCAATCCGGGCGAGCTGGAGGCGTCCAGACTGACCACATCCAACTGAATAGGATGTCCATCAACCCCTCGGCGGGAGGTGTTCAAACCCCAATTGCCGACCACCAGATCCAGCCTGCCGTCGTTGTCGAAATCTCCCGCCGCGACGGAGTTCCACCAGCCGGTGAGCTCATGGAGCGGCTGCGTTTGCTCGAGCGAATTGGACCCGCCCACCGTGTGAATGGAGGGATCCCAGGGTGTAAGATGGCCGCTATCGTAGCGAAAAATCCTGACCGGTCCCCAATCGCAGGCAAGCACGAGCTCGGGTCGTCCATCGCCATCGAGATCTGTGAACACAGAGGCCGAGACGAGTCCGATTTGGCTCAGCGGACGACTGAGCTCGGGATCGACGCGGAGCTTGCCATTCGTGTTCTTGAGCAACACCGACGAGGCGGCCTCGGGAAATCGACCGGGAATCATCCGGCCGCCAATAAACAAGTCGAGGTCCCCGTCGCCATCCAGATCTGCCAGCGACAGGGGGCCGGCGCTGGAGGATCCGAGCGAGGCCTGCTCTTCAACGCGGCCGGTCTGGAGCGAAACCTCGCGCAGGCTGGCCTCGTTCGTCCCGCTAAACTCATAGCTGTCGAGGCCGAGGAGAATTACCAGATTTGTGGTGTTTGGACGCCAGCCCAAGAGGGTGGTCATATCGCGATCGGAGGGAGTCTCGAACAGCTGCGCCTTTTGTGGAATGAATCCTCCGCGCGTGTCGTTGCGGAACACCGCGAGACGTCCGCCTTTCCCTGCGCTGATCAGGAGATCATCCCAACCATCACCATTGAAATCAAACCAGCTCACCCCGGGGCCCAGCTGACTTAGTTTCCGGGGGAGTAGCGGCTGACGAGCAAAGTCATCGTAGGGGGCATCGCTGTGCTGATGCCCCAATCGTTCGCTCATGTCTTGGAAGAAGTGTTCATGAGCCGGTGATTGAGCCGGTCTGGAACTGGCATCAAGGAGGGGCTCATCCGGTTCGATCAGCTCGAGCGATGTGTTTGCCAATACGTTGCTCAGCGTGCTGATCCGACCGTTTCTCCATTTCACTTCCAGGGTCATGTGGTTGGTCGCGCGTCCTGCTGCAAAGCAACGCATGGGCTCGTCACTGGATAAGTAGCGGCCGCCGGAGATGATCTCCTGGCTTTGTGTCGGAAGACCGGGAGCGATGACACGAAGGGTCGCACCTATCCCCCGCGTGTTGGGAGCTTGGCCTCTCAGCCGAACAGCAATACGGGGGGCTGAGGCGTTGTTCCGGTAGATCAGAGGACCGGTGTTGAGAGTGTTGATGATCACATCCAGGTCGCCATCGTTGTCCAGATCGGCCAGTGCCATGCCCTGCGAGATACGCCGCGAATTGAAGTGCCATGCGGCGCTCACGTCTTCAAAGGTCAAGTCGCCTCGATTGCGAAACGCAGCATTGGGGACCTCCAATCGAGGGAACCGTTTCCGCTTTTGCAGTTGCTCTTGAAAGGACAGGTGCTGCTGCGCTTTGAGCTCCTCCAGCTCGCGCGCCACGTCGGCGTTTTGAGCGTCTCTCCAATGCCCGGTGCTGATGAGCAGATCTTCGAATCCATCAAGGTCGACATCCAGGAACACAGGACACCACGACCAGTCCGAGGCGTCCACACCGCTGAATTGCGCTATCTCCTCGTAGGTTCCGTTGCCTCGATTGTGGAATAAGGTATTGCGGGAAAACTGGGGTCGATCGCCCAGTCCACCGCGCACTTGGGCAAACGCGGCGGGGCCCATGACTTGCATCTGCCGTGCGGAATGCTCTCGACTCAACATGTCGGCCACGAAAAAATCCACGTAACCGTCTCGGTCAAGGTCAGCAAAATCCACCCCCATCGAAAACAAACTGGTTTGCCGAATCGCATAGCGCCCGAGCGCGCGGAAATGACCCTTGCCGTCGTTGATCCAGATGCGATCGGGAGATTGAAAGTCATTGCACACATAAAGATCTGGAGCCCCGTCGCCATTCATATCGCGGAACATCGCGGACAAACCCCAATCATAGGGGATCTCGCTCCGCTTTCCGCCCTCGTCGAGAAACGTCCCATCGGTCCACGACACCCGCTCGAATCGGCCATTGCCGCGATTGACGAAAAGGACATCGGGTTGACCGTTTTCGAGCACTCCTGAGTCTCGTGAAAAGCTGAATCGGCCGAGGAAGTCTGGGTGGCTCGCGAGCTGCCCATTTACCGCTAAAAGCTGATACACTCCATTGGTCACTCCAACGCTGAATTGCATGTCTGGCATGTCACGCATGGTGTCGTTGCGATAGTTGACGACATACAAATCCAACAACCCGTCCCCGTTGACATCGGCCAAGGTCATCGAAGTACTGCCTGCGGTGTTCCGCAATCCCGATCGATCGGTGCTCTCCGTGAAAACGCCGTGACCGTTGTTGAGAAAAAGCCGAGTGCCTCGCGCTACACCGTTCACCAGCAGATCCAGATCTCCATCTCCATCGATATCCGCAAGCACCGCGCCGGTGGAGGCCTGATCGGTGCAGGCCACTCCCGCCGCAGTCGTGATGTCCGCGAAGCGCCAGTTCCCAAGATTGCGATAGAGCGCATTGCCGGAGTCCAGCCCGCAAAAATAGAGATCACAGAGACCATCTCCGTCGACATCCCCCGCGGCAACGCCCGAACCGTTGAGGAAGATCTGGTTGGTGAGCGATCGCGAGTCGCTCAGAAAGTTGGTGAACTGGATCCCGGTGATCTCCGGGGCGAGCTCTGAGAAGCCGGGCGGCAACGAACCCTGTGGTGCCAGAGGGAGTTCGCGCGACAAAGGCCGGGTTTCGGCAGCGGTGGAGTCGATCGCGCACAGTGTCGCCACTTCCGCGGCGCGCAGGAACATCGCCACCACAGCCATCATAAAAAGGGCGCGGATCGGATGTGAAAAAGACGAGAACATCTCACGAGACCGTAGCGTTGGATAATTTCTATCGCCATGAAAAAGCCGGATTGTGCCTTGACACTTTCAATGCGCAGTCCCCATATACGTCACGAACCCGCAAAATTATTATGCTCACGCTCACGTATCTTGGGCTGCGCACTGCACTCTGTGCATTTGTCGCCGCTTCGTTAGCCTTGGCAGTCCCAGCCCAGGCCCAAATCAGCACGGTTGTCTTCCAAGACGACTTTTCGTCAAACACTCTCGACCCGAATAAGTATCAACCCGATGCCCCCTTCTTTGAAGGAGGGATCGGGGATATCCATGCCGAGGCAGCGGATGGCGTGATTCACTTCGTTGGAACGACGACGACGCAATGGTGGTCGGGTGGCACTCTCAGAGTGGTGCCTGTTTTCACTGCCACCGAGGACGCCACTGTGGTGGCGTCTATCGATCGCGTGTCCGAGGCGGGAGTCGGTACCGCGGCCCGCAGTGCTCTGTGGATCCTGGATGAGTCGCGCACCCACTACGTGCTGTTCGCAGATGTCCGCGGGGAGGGCGGTTGGCACTACAATCGCAAGATCGGTGAGGATGGCGACGTGCCCACCGGCGGCGGCAACGA
>JAYTTC010000108.1:0-2545 GCA_043745255.1 Verrucomicrobiales bacterium | reverse complement strand
CCGTATCGGCCCATCCCCGCCCCGATCGTCCGACACGGACGACACTACAGTAGCCGGACTGCAGTTCTGTTGTGTGGGCCGTATCGGCCCATCCCCCGCCCCGGTGCCTTGCCCTGCTCACTCGGTCTGGATCTCGTCCCACCGCGGATCGAAACAGGCAGAGACAGGGAGGAATTTTTTCTGGCTGCAATTTTTATCGCCACCGAAAGGCAGTTCAGTACATCTCAGCACCGTGCATTCCGCCGCAGTTTCAGAACCATCGCACGCCGCCGCGCCAATCCTGGAAATCGACCGGGTGGAGAAGCGTTTCGGCGCGACGGTCGTCCTGGATGGCGTGAGTCTCACGGTTCAAGGAGGTGAGTTTTTTACCCTTCTCGGACCGTCCGGCTGCGGCAAGACAACGCTCCTTCGACTCATCGCGGGCCTCGATGATCCTGATGCTGGCGAGGTCCGCATCCAGGGACGCGTAACACGCGACTGGCCTGCGCACGATCGTCCGGTAAACACCGTGTTCCAGTCCTACGCTCTGTTTCCCCATCTCAATGTTCGCGACAACGTCGCATTCGGCCTTCGAATGAAACGACGGCCCGAACTGGAGATCCAAAAGCGCGTTCAGCAAGTACTGGAGTTGGTGAAGACATCTGAGCTCGCGTTACGCAAACCGGCTCAGCTCTCCGGAGGACAAAAACAGCGAGTGGCCCTGGCACGCGCGGTCGTGAACCAGCCGAAGATTCTGCTGCTCGACGAACCCCTCGCCGCTCTCGACCTGAGCCTGCGTCAGCAACTGCAGGAGGAGCTTCGTCCTTTGCAGCGAAGCCTGGGGATGACCTTCCTCTACGTCACCCACGACCAGGACGAGGCCTTCACTCTCAGCGATCGAATCGCGATCCTGAATCGCGGGAAGCTCGAGCAACTCGGCGAACCCCGCGAACTCTATCACCGTCCCTGCAACCGCTTCGTGGCGCAGTTCCTCGGTGGATGCAATATCATCGAGGGAAGGCGAGACGGGGAGAGCGTGGACACCTCGCTCGGCCTGCTGCAGCTCGAGAACGCTCCCAGCGAAACACGCCAGGGTTCCTGCTGGGTGGGAATCCGTCCCGAGGAAATCCAGTTTGCAGAGGAACGCGAATCCGCGACAAATCTGGTTCGAGGCGTGGTTCGTGAGGTGCGCCACGTGGGCGCGGAGACTCGCTGGCAGATCGAGGTTGGCGGAATTCTGCTTCGCGTGGTCTCCCTCGCAGGACAACATGAAGTCCACACGGCTCAGGGCGAACCCGTCGTCCTCAGGCTCCCCCCCTCGGGATTGCGCGTCTGGACGGAGTGAGGTGCGCGGCCGGACGCATCCTCTCACTTGACCACGTTTCCGCCGACCGGACCCACGCTCTTGCTCGTCAGACCAGGACTCTGAAGCACGTTACTAAAGTCGGGGTAAGTGACGGAGTACTGAAATCCGGTTCCGGTTCCAGCGGCCCCAAATCGGCCCTGCTTGTCGAGGGCGATGAAATTGATGCTGAGATCAAATCCGCGCGGGTCGATTCTAGCGATGCGTTTGATCGTTTCCTTGCAGGCTTCCTCGGGAGTTAGGCCTTGTCGCATGAACTCCACCACCTGATAGGAGCCGCAGTAGCGCATGACATTCTCTCCCAGTCCGGTGGCTCCTGCCGCGCCCACTTCATTGTCGACATAGAGTCCGGAGCCCAGGATCGGAGAATCACCGACTCGCCCCGGCAGTTTGTATCCGAGTCCGCTCGTGGAGCAGCCGCCACAAAGATTGCCGTCCGGTCCAAGCCCGATCAAGGCGATGGTGTCGTGCCCCTTGGTTTTGACGGTCTTCTTCGCCTCCTGCTCTGCCTTCCAACGCTCCCACGCTTTTTTCTGTCCTTCGGTCACTAGACCCGCAGTTTCAAACCCTTCCTTCAACGCGAACTCGCGCGCCCCGGCCCCGACCAACAGGACATGAGGTGTTTTTTCCATAACTCGGCGGGCTACCGAGATGGGGTGAAGGATTCCCTCCAGCGCGGCAACACTCCCGCCGCGATGTCCCACGCCCTGCATGATGGAGGCATCCAGCTGCACCACTCCGGCGGCGTTGGGAATCCCCCCGCTGCCGACCGATCCATTCGTCACGTCCGATTCGGTAACGCGGATTCCCTTCTCGATGGCGTCTAGCAAGGATCCCCCCGCGAGGAGGACTCGAAGAGCCTCCTCGTTGGCTGGTTTTCCAAAAGGCCAGGTCGAGACGAACACCGGTCGTGCGTTTGCGTGTTGGGTCATGGGAGTTGGAATCTGGGCCGATCGCACCCGACCCGCCACCATCACGGTAGCTGCCAGAGAACCGGAACCAGCCAGAAAATCGCGACGAGTCATACTCACTTAAAATTGTTCACTACCGTTTATGGGTTTCGTCTTCCGCTGTCCACCTCGATCCCAGGGATGGGGGCAGTTGGGGTGTGCGACGGATTTGTAACCATGAGAGGGTTCAAGCTGCGGTTTGGTTTTGGAACTGCGTGGAATTGTTGATCTGATTCCAGCATTCGTCCCAGCG
>JAYTTC010000107.1:0-2553 GCA_043745255.1 Verrucomicrobiales bacterium | reverse complement strand
CCTAGGCACACGCGTCACGCGATGACACCTCTCACATGACCTCCATCCGTCCCTCCCCCTCCTCCGAGTCGCCCTTGGGTCGCTGGATGGCCGCTCGTCCTGCGGCGCTCGCACTCTTCGCCACGCTAGCAGCATTCGGGGTGTACTCCTGCATGTATGCTTTCCGCAAACCGGTTACTGCAGCGACCTTCTCCGGGATAAAATACTGGGGCTTCGACTACAAAGTGCTGATCGTTCTCGCCCAGATCATCGGATACACCCTTTCTAAATTCATCGGAATCAAGGTCGTTTCCGAGGTGTCGCCCGCGCGACGCGCTTCGGTGATCCTTGGGCTCATCGGTCTCGCCGAGATTGCCCTCATTCTCTTTCCCATCCTTCCTCGGCCCTGGAACGTGGCCTGCCTGTTTCTAAACGGACTTCCTTTAGGGATGATCTGGGGGATCGTATTTGGCTTCCTCGAGGGACGGCGGGTCAGCGACCTCATGGGCCTGGGCTTGAGTATTAGCTTCATTGTGTCCTCCGGCATCATGAAGAGCCTAGGGCTCTGGACGATGTCCGCCTGGGGAATCACCGAGTTCTGGATGCCTGCAGTCACCGGAGCGCTCTTTCTGCCTCTGCTGGGAGTCTGCCTCTGGGTGCTCGCGCAACTGCCCCCTCCCTCGACCGAGGACATCGCGGCCCGCGCCAAGCGGGAGCCGATGAACGCCAAACAGCGATTCGCCTTCGTTCGGGAGTTCGGAATCGGTCTGGTGTTGCTGATTGGGGCGTACGTCCTCCTGACCGCTTATCGAGATCTGCGGGACACCTTCATGGTGGAGATTTTGCGCGATCTGAAGGCCAACCAGGACGCCAGCATCTTCGCTCGGATTGAGTTGATGGTCGGCTTGTCGGTGCTCGTTCTGCTCGCCTCCTTCTGGAACATCCGCGATAGCGCCCGGGCGTTCTTCACCTATCACATCATCATCGCTTTTGGAGCCCTCGTGGTGGGTGTCAGCACCTGGGCCTTTCAGCATGGAATCATCACTCCGTTTTGGTGGATGTTCGCGACCGGTCTCGGTAGCTACCTCGGATATGTCCCCTATAACAGCGTTCTGTTCGAGCGACTCCTCGCGGCATTCCGTCAAGTAGGCACCGCAGCCTTCCTCATCACCGTGGCGGACTCCTTCGGATACCTCTCGTCGGTGAATCTTTACGTCTACCGAACGTTCTTCCGCGGTTCCGCCTCGTGGCTCTCCTTCCTCACCTACGGAAGTTATCTTCTCGCGATCGTAGTGCCCGTCGCGCTCGCCCTTTCCTACCTCTACTTCCGCAAAAAGCAGCGATCGTAGCCACATCGGGTCGCTGCGAAACCCGCGACGTGATGAGGCAACGTGCGGCTCTGGGTTACTTTTCGTGAGTGCGCGACTGCCTCAGATGAACTGAAGCTTGGGCGTCGGGCTTTCGGTATCCCAACCGCGCGGGGGCTTGGCACCGACGCTCCCAATGTCCTTGATGGTCAGCTGCCGCCCCAGCGTCTTCACGCTCTTCACTTCGATGTCCGCCGGATTGCAGGTCTGTTGATGGATTTTCTGGTGCGGCGCAGGCTTATACTTGATGTACAGCTGCGCAGGCGTATCCGCTTCCAAAAATAGGATCCTGGATTTCGGCGGGATGCAAAAATACTCCTTGTTCAGGATCGTGCCACCAAAGATAAATCGCTTGATGTAACTGGCTTCCCGGTCGGTATAGACCAGAGTCATGACGCGATCGCGCTCAGGCAGGGTGCAAAAATACAGGTCTGGCCCCACGAACAGCTTCTCGGGCAATTCCACTACCTTGTAATGGCCATCCTTGAAGAGCACCAGAAGCCGGTCAAACTTGGTGCACTCGAGTTTGAACTCATCCCCCGACACCTTGTAGCCGAGGTAACCCGACTCGCGATCGTACGCCACCTTGAAGGCTTTGAAAGCCACCTCTCGAGCATCAATTTCGTCGTGACGACTCGACTTGGTTAGGCGCGGATAGACGGGACCATATTTATCGAGCAGGCGCTGCAAATGTCCTACCGCATACTTCGGAACATTCTTTAAGTGCTTCTGTGTCTCGGTGAGCTCGCCCTGGATCCGATCCATCTCCTCTCGGTGCTTGCTGATATCGAAGAGCGAGATCCGTCGAATCCGAACATCGAGCAGCATCTGCAGATCTTCGGTGGCAAGGTCTCGCAGCAATTCCTTCCGGAACGGCTTGAACCCCTCGTGAATCGACTCGTGCACCGATTCGATCGTCTTGCACTGTTCGATC
This sequence comes from Verrucomicrobiales bacterium, assembly GCA_043745255.1. Lineage (GTDB taxonomy): Bacteria > Verrucomicrobiota > Verrucomicrobiia > Limisphaerales > UBA11320 > UBA11320. The sequence goes on along the minus strand of JAYTTC010000107.1, from coordinate 273 downwards.
TTCTTGTAGATCCGGTTCTCAACGAAAATCCGAACCAGAGTGCGGACGTGCATGTCCTGGAGCAGCTTCTTTTCGCGAAGCTCCAGTTCGCGCTTCAGAGTGTCGAGCAGTTGCGCGGTGTTTTCACGAAGCACGTCGGAAACCGTCAGTTCCACCGGACGGTTATTCTTAATGACGATGATCCGACTGGAGATGGAGGTCTCGCAGTCGGTGAACGCGTAAAGCGCGTCGATAAGTTTTTCCGCACTGACGCCTGGAGGGGCCTTGATTTCG
>JAYTTC010000106.1:0-2554 GCA_043745255.1 Verrucomicrobiales bacterium | reverse complement strand
AGTTGCTAGGCGCGGCACTGGGCGGACTGATCGTGTGGTTGGCCTATCTTCCCCACTGGCGAGTGACGGCAGATCGCGGAGCAAAGCTCGCCGTGTTCTGCACCGCGCCCGCGGTGCGCCACTTCCCGTCGAATCTACTGACAGAGAGTATCGGCACCTTCGTTCTGGTCCTCGGTGTCCTGGCCATTCAAACCCCTAGGAACCTGGTGCCAGGATCGGGTTTCGATACAGGATTCGGACCCGCCCTGGTTGGAGTATTGGTGTGGGCGATTGGGCTTTCACTCGGGGGCCCGACCGGATACGCCATCAACCCAGCGCGCGATCTCGGCCCGCGACTGGCTCATGCCGTTTTACCGATTGCGGGAAAAGGCAGTTCGGATTGGGCATATGCCTGGGTACCCGTCATCGGGCCTATGCTCGGGGGCGTCGCCGGAGCCATTTTTTATAAATTCTTTTGGAAAGCCACCCCATGAAATACATCCTCGCTCTGGATCAAGGAACCACCAGCTCGCGAGCGATTCTTTTCGATCGAGCTGGCTCGATCGCCGGGATCGCTCAGAAGGAATTCCGCCAGTACTATCCCAAGCCTGGCTGGGTGGAACACGATGCCAACGAGATCTGGGCCACGCAGTCGGGAGTCGCCACCGAGGTCTTGGCCAAAGCCAATCTCACCCCTGCGGACATCGCCGCCATCGGAATCACCAACCAGCGGGAAACCACCGTGGTTTGGGATCGCGGCACGGGCCAGCCGATCTGCCCCGCGATCGTCTGGCAGGATCGTCGGACTGCCGCGATATGCGATCGGCTTAAAGCCCGGGGTCTGGCGGCCCAAATCCGCCGAAAAACAGGATTGGTCATTGATGCTTATTTCTCAGGATCCAAGGTTCAGTGGATTCTAAAGCATGTGCGCGGAGCGAAGGCGCGAGCCAGGGCGGGCGAGCTCGCCTTCGGCACCGTCGATTCGTGGCTGGTGTGGAAATTAACCGGCGGCAAACGTCATGTCACCGATGCCAGCAATGCCTCGCGCACCATGCTGTTCAATCTGAAGACCGGCGACTGGGACGACGAGCTCTTGCAACTGTTCGGAGTGCCGCGCTCGATGCTCCCCGAGATACGATCCTCGAGTGAAGTGTACGGGGATGCGGATGTTTTCTCGCCCTCGATTCCGATCGCGGGCATCGCCGGCGATCAGCAAGCCGCTCTCTTCGGCCAGGTGTGCACTCAGCCCGGGATGGTGAAGAACACCTACGGCACCGGATGCTTCATGCTGATGCACACCGGCAAGAAACGAATCACCTCCAAACACAATCTCCTCACCACGGTGGCCTGGCGCATCGGAGGTCAGACCGAGTTTGCCCTGGAAGGAAGCGTGTTCATCGCGGGAGCCGTGGTCCAGTGGTTGCGCGATGGACTGGGAATCATTCGCAACGCGAAGGAAGTAGAGACGCTGGCCGCGCAAGTGGAGGACACTCACGGGGTCTATCTTGTTCCGGCCTTCGCCGGACTCGGAGCCCCCCACTGGGACCCCTACGCGCGAGGGACCATCACCGGACTCACTCGCGGAACCACCGCAGCCCATCTCGCGCGCGCTGCTTTGGAGGGGATCGCCTACCAGGTCGCCGACATCCTTCACGCCATGGAGGCTGATTCTGGAATTCGACTCAAAGAATTACGGGTGGACGGAGGAGCCAGCCGTAACAATCTCCTGATGCAGTTCCAGTCGGATCTCCTGAGAGTCCCCGTGGTGCGGCCAAAGGTTTCGGAAACCACCGCGCTGGGTGCGGCCTATCTGGCGGGATTGGCGGTGGGATACTGGAAAAATCGAGCCGCGATCGCGACGCAATGGCAGGCGGATCGGCGGTTCAGGCCTGCGATGAAACCGATAGACCGAAATCGCCTGATAGCGGGCTGGACCCAGGCCCTTGCGCGCGCTCGGAGTTGATAAGGAGCCAGTGAAACGCTACCCCGCTCGGTAAACCGGATGAATCGAGAGTCTGTCCTCGGTCAGTTGCGTCAGAAGTCTCCCGTCTGGGATGTGCTGGTCATCGGAGGGGGCGCTAGCGGTCTTGGCGCTGCAGTGGATGCGGCATCCCGCGGGCTCAAAACTTTGCTGTTGGAGGGATCCGACTTTGCCAAAGCGACCTCGAGTCGCAGCACGAAGCTCATTCACGGCGGATTTCGCTATCTCAAGCAGGGCAATCTCTCGCTGGTGCGTGACTCCCTGCGCGAGCGCGGACTGCTGCTGCGGAACGCGCCCGACTTAGTCCGCCCCCTTCCCTTTGTTCTCCCCGTCTACTCTTCAATGGATCGTTGGTTTTACGGCGCGGGACTGAAGCTCTACGATCTCCTGGCGGGAAAGCATGGAATGCAGCCCTCCAAATTCCTTAGCCCAAGGGAAACTCTCGATGCGCTTCCCACCTTGCGATCCGACTCGCTGCACGGTGGCATCCGCTATTTCGACGCGCAGTTCGATGACGCCCGGCTCGCCATCAGTCTGGCTCAGACGCTGTTCAGAGTGGGTGGAAGCGCGATCAACTATTGTCGAGTACTGAGC
>JAYTTC010000105.1:0-2554 GCA_043745255.1 Verrucomicrobiales bacterium | reverse complement strand
CGCAGGCGCACCTTGCTCATCACGTTCTTGCGGTGAGTCTCGACGGTGTTGAGGCTGATGCCAAGTGTGTCCGCGGCTGCCTTGTTGGATCTGCCCTCAGCAAGCAGTTGCACGAGCTCGCGTGGCAGGCGTCCGGTGTAGCCCGTAGCATCCACCTCCACGCGTACGCCGTCCTTGAACTGCGACAGGTAGCGGGTGCGCGCATCCAGACGACGCCAGAGCTTCAAATCCATCGTAGTCCGTCCGATCATTTCCTCGCGCGTGAAGCCGGTGAGGCGGCATGCGCCTTCGTTCGCATCAGCAACGCGGCCGCCGGGAAGCGACGTGATCAGGATCGCGTCCGGGCTGTTACGGAAAGCGCGCTCGAACTTCTCCTCCGAGACTCGCAGGGCTTCCTCCGCCTGCTCGCGTTCGGTGATGTCCTGCATCGCGCCGATCATCCGCACCGCGCGCCCCTGATCGTCGCGTGTGATGTAGCCTCGGTCGAGCTATGGTAGAGAATATCCCGCTCTTGAGGCGTGATCAAGTTCGAGCGGAACGCAGGGTCCAGCTCAGCCATCTCCGCGCCCGCAACCAGCACCAGTGCGGCACGGAAAGTCCACCTCCCCATTTCCCCAACCCGAGCGACTTGTTTGCGGCAACTCATCTTCGATCCGCACCTCCTGCGACACCCCGTCAGCAAGGGCGCGGTCGTGTGGGTGCTGAAGCCGAACCTATGCTCCCGACCCACCCGGTCAATGCCAAAGCCAGTGCTGTCGCCGATCTTCTGTAGTGTGGGCCGTATCGGCCCATCCCCCGGCCGAATCGTTCGATACGAACGACACTACAGAAGCCGGACTGTAGTGTGGGCCGTATCGGCCCATCCCCGCCGGATCGATTCTCCATGACTTAGGCATGGGTCCGTTGGGGTCTGATCTCTTTAGCTCCGCAACAGGTTCATCGTATTCATCACCGTGCTTCCACCACAGTCCGATAGTCCAGGCCTCCGCACAATCCATCCAGCGCGCATCCCACAAAGGCCAACATAAGAGTTGCGAGATCAGACCCCGACGGCCTCTCAGCCAATCCTAAGGTGCCTCAACCCGATACCATCGTCTCGGATGCCCCGCAGACGTCGTGTCGGTGTATTGATTAATCCCGCTCGTTGCCTGGAGGGTGGCGTGCACCTGCCATGTCTGAAAATCTTCAGAGATCAGAATCTGAACTCGCGCCGCCGGAGAGATTTCGTAGGCGAAGCGAAATTCCCCACTCGCCACAAGCGACGCTGATTCCGGTAGAACTCTCAACTGATCCGGCACGGTCGGAAAAGCAAAAGCAACTACCCCAGCGACTGGCTGCCCGCCGGCGCGAAATAAGGGGCCTCCAGCGTAAAGCGTGTCGTCGAGGGCGTTCAGGTGCTGTACGAACACATCGGCACCAGGATTCCACGGAAGCAGGGCACCCGATTGAGCATCAAACGCAGCCAGGCTCTTCCTCGGCTCGCCATAGGCGGATAGGAACGCGCCCCCCACAAAGACGGTCCCGTGGTACTCAGTGAGCGTGTTCACAGGTTGGTCAGTACGTCCGTCCAGCGGGGTCAGTTCGCGAGTTTGAAGATTCATCGCTGCGAGATTCGTTCGAGCGATCCCTCCTATTGAGGTAAAGCGCCCCCCAAGGAAGAGGGTATCTCCAACGACGCGAGCGGCACTCAGAGTCGCCGGTGAGACAAAACCTGCATTCCACGATTGCAACGCTCCGGAAGAGAGATCGAACGCGGCCAACGCGCGATACTTCTGGCCCTGCACCGCAGTGAAGTTGCCCCCGACATACAGTAGGTTTTCCCATCGATTCAAGCTCCACACCCATCCCGAGGCCGATGCGATTCCGGCGTCCCATGACCCAGCTGCCCCCGACTGAAAATTCAACGAAGCGATATTCGTCCGTGCGAGCCCGCCAACGGAGGTGAACGCTCCGCCTACGAAAAGCTGATCGCCGCTGAGGAGCATTGAAGTGACGAAGCCCGTGGCAAACTGTGCATTGAAGTCTAGAAGCTCTCCGGTGACATCATCCACAGCCGCCAACGCCTGACGCGGCTGCGAATTCACGGTATGGAAGTCTCCACCCACACACACGCGGCCCTCGGCAGGCAGCAATGATAGTATTTCTCCGTCCGACACGGGAGCCCACGGCAGGAGCTTTCTCGAACGTTTGTCGAATGCTGCCAGGTTTCCTCGCGCCTCGCCTCCCAATCCGTTGAAAGCCCCTCCGAGAAACACATCGTCCTCCTCAGGAAGCACAACAGTCACCACGCCATTCGGTTTCGGATCCCAGGTCGTGACCTCCGCAGTGACCAGATCCACAGCCGCTGCGTTTCGCCTCGACTGCGCGCCCAACTGGAGGAAAGCACCTCCCACTCGAAGCACATCGCCATCGAGGGTTACAGCGTAGACCGACGTCGTGGGGAATCCACCGCTCAGCCCTAGATCCATCAGCGGATTCCAATCTTGGAGAGAGCCAGTATCGAGATCCACCGCCGCCAAGTTTGCGCGTGCGACGCCTCCCACGCGACTAAACC
>JAYTTC010000104.1:0-2557 GCA_043745255.1 Verrucomicrobiales bacterium | reverse complement strand
TTCGGCCCCGCACCAGAATTTCTCTACGGAGTTTCGGGCACCGTCGAGCCGACGACCTCTCACGAAGTGGCCCTTCGCGGACTCAACCCTAACACGCGTTACTATTACTCGGTGGGCTCCCTGGTGGAATCCCTCGCCCAGGGAGCGGACTATCATTTCACCACATCCCCCCTGCCCGGCACAAAAAAGCCGACTCGGATCTGGGCCATCGGCGATTGCGGAACCACTGGATTTGGCTATCTGGGCTACGACTCAAGGCAGACTCAGGTGCGAGACGCCTACTCCAGCCTTTCGGCAAGCCGGTCGACGGATGTCTGGCTCGCACTGGGAGACAACGCCTATCTGAGCGGAACGGATAAGGAATATCAGACTCAGTTTTTCGACATCTATCCCGCCCTCCTTCGCAACACCCCTCTCTGGCCGACGCTGGGCAACCACGAAACCTATGCGCCTCAAAGGGGCGGCGGGCTCGCTTACTTCGATATCTTCACCCTCCCCAAAGATGGCGAGGCGGGCGGGGTGGCCTCGGGAAGTGAGAATTACTACTCCTTCGACTTTGGGAATATCCACTTCGTTTCCCTCGATTCCGAGCTCTCCTATCGCAACGGCCGCGAGCCGATGCTGAGTTGGCTCCAAGCGGATCTCGCCGCCAATACCAACGAGTGGCTTATCGCGTATTGGCACTCTCCGCCCTACTCCAAGGGATCTCACGATTCCGATAATTTCACGGGCTACGATGGAAATCTTCTCTGGATGCGGGAAACAGTCGTGCCGATCTTGGAATCGTACGGAGTCGATCTGGTGCTCTGCGGCCACAGCCACATCTACGAACGAAGCTTTCTGCTCCATGGCCACTACGGGCTATCAACGACACTGGATCCGGCAATGATCCAGGACGAGGGAAGTGGACGTGAGGAGGACACCGGGGCCTATCGCAAGCCGGACTCCGGCGAAGCCGCCAAACAGGGCGCGGTCTACGTGGTGGCAGGAAGTTCGGGATGGGCCACGTATCGAGTGGACCCAGTCCAGCATCCGGCTCTCTTCACGAGCGAGCTTGAAGCGGGGTCGATGGTCATCGATATCGACGGCGAGCGTCTTGATGCCCGGTTTCTGCGCGACACCGGTGCCATCGACGACCACTTCACCATCCTGAAAGGATCGCAGGCCGATCCGTTCCGACTGACCCGCGTGCAAGTCCGAAATCGACAAATTGCCGCCAGCTGGCGATCGAGGCCAGGGATCCTATATCAGCTGGAATATACCGCGAGTTTGGAGGCACCGGACTGGCAACCGGTGGGCGAGCCGGTGACCGCAAGCGGAGCCACCACCCATCTGACCCAACCGGCCGGGGAGGACCCGGTTGGTTTCTATCGCGTCACAGAACTGGAGAACCAATAGCCAAAACGGCCCTCCCACCAGGTAAATGCTAGGTGTGCCCCAATCCGGTCAATGCACTCACCTTTTGATCAAGCCCACGGGATACAACCCAGGGCAGCAGCCAAAAGTTTGGTGGAAGGTGTGGCTAAAATGGCTAAGGCTGCTGTAACCCACCTCAAGAGCGGCCTCGGTGACATTGAATCGACCCGAGCGTAGAAGTTCCGCCGCCTTCTCCATTCGCAGCCTCCTCAAATACTGCGAAATCGTCATCCCCGTCTCGCGAGAGAACGTCCGACTCAGATAAAATGGGCTGCATCCCGCCTTCTGACTGAGATCCGCCAGAGTCGGCGGTTCGGCGAGATGCTCGCGAAGCAGTGCCAGGACGCGTTCGACTCGCTGCGCGGCAACATGCTGCTGCCGGTGGCAAAACAACTCCTTCTCAGGCGGGGGCTGATACAGAAACACAGCAGCGAGCTCCATTGCCTTCCCCAAATACCAAGCCGGTTGCGCGAGGGCGAAGACCGGAGGCTGTCGCAGGCTCTGCACAATCTCCAACTGCCCACTGGTCAGACGATGCGATGGCCCGGCCACTGACGCCACCTGATCGGGCTTCATGAGTAGTCCCACCATGGGATGCAGCCCAGGAAGGAGGCTCCCCAGATGACGTTCCACGAATCGCGGCGAAAACTCCACGCTCAGAAACTGGTGATGCTGGCCCTTCTCACGCCAGGCACGAAGCGGAACGGCTCCCGTGAAATAGAATCCGACCGACTGATCTCCGAAGCGCGTTGAGACAGAACCGTCGTCCACTTGCCCCTCCCCCGCGAGGTTGAAGCAAAGTTCAAGCGAGCGGGGATGGAAGCTTTGGGCCCAATCCACCCGAGCCACAGGACGAAGATCATGCCATTCAAAGCTGACACCCAGCTCATGAAAATTTCCGTAGAGCTGGTGCCACTTCGCCCCATACGATCCCCAAACCACCCGCTCATCCACCCGCATCATGCGGGCGGTTGGCAGGGTCGACGTCGAACGTTCACGCTGAGGATTTTCGGCCATACGTAAGAAGTCGCACAACTCACGCTTCCCAGTCCTTATTGACATTCAGTCTCAACAGTAAGGCAAGCCAGCATTTTAGCGAACCGGGGGGTGTCCGTCAGACTGCGCAGATTCGAAGAGATGG
>JAYTTC010000103.1:0-9494 GCA_043745255.1 Verrucomicrobiales bacterium | reverse complement strand
GTCGAATTTGAAAAAAGTTCGCCCTTTCTCCTGCGGAAGATCCGAGAGGAAGCCGACGTCGCGTCGGTCGATAACATCGTAGCCTCGGTAGAATTCCTTGCGCCGTTTCGAGGCAGGTTCCAGGAGTTCGCGCAGAGTGGGCACAGAGCCGTTGTGAAGATAGGGGCCACGCAACCAGAGGCCGTCCAGTGGTTGGTTGGCGTAACCGAAGGTTTTCCGGAAGTGACTGAAGCGTTCCTCAGGATAGGCCGCATAGAGCAGATTTTGATTGGCGCACAGTTCCGGTGAATAGGAATCGAGCCGGTGGCGATCGGTGCCAATTTTTTCGATCGGGGTCACCTTGCCCACGTATTCGCCACTAAAGTCGTTGCCGTTTCTTCCATGACACTTGAGGCAGTATTCCGTGTAAAGTTTTCCGCCGCGCTCCGCCTTCCCTGGGTCGATGCCATACGGCCATGGTGGAGGAGTGTTGGTGCGGATGAACTCCTCCATGCGTTTGAGTGAGGGACGGTCCAGAGTGGGGGGGATGGCGCCGGTGCCGAAGGCGGCGCTCCGATTGCGTTCTTCCACCGAGTTATTGTTGCCGTCCCAATGCAACCACATGCCTTCTCGTTTGGCCTGATTCCAGATCGAGGGCAGGTCGCAATTCCCGACCCATTCGTTGGTCGGGATCTTGTGCATGGGGAAGTTCAAAAGCGTCTTGGGCGGGTTAAACGTATCCACCCGGCCCGGGCCCGTGTCCGGCTCGCGGTCCATAAAGGCAAACCTCTGGCCGAGCGTGATCAATCGTTGCCGAGCGAGATCGACTGCGATGAACCGGAAGAGCAGGCGATTGAGCCAATCGTCTCCGTGGCGCTGTGCGATCTCGTCAACCAGTCGTTGCGAATTGAATCCCTCGTCGCGTGCGCAAGCGAAGATGAATCGCTCGAACGCCTGAAGGTTCATTCCATTGGCCGGCATGCCCACGATCACGCGAGGCGTGCTATCGGGAGTGTCGCGTACTGTTCCGGTATGGCATACCGCGCAATTCACGAACACGCGATCAATCCCCTGCACATTGCGCTGCGAGACACCGATGGGGAACTCTCGATTGGTTTCGAACAAGAACCCGATGGAGGCATAGCCCTTGCCGGGTAGAAATTGCGGAAACAGGTCGGGAAGAATCCGCCACAGCGCGACTGGAATTCCGGCATCGCGTTCGCCGCCCGTTGAACCGTATTTGAAGTGTTCCTCCGCACTCTGGTGCAGGACCGGAACATCACGAGTGAGGCGGCAGGCCAGATAGACCGTCGAGAGCAGGACCGCGAGCCCTACCGACGCCCAAATACGATGCCTGCACTTTCGGGCAGGCTCATTCTGGAAACGAACGATGAAATCGATCAGACGCATTTTTCCCATCCAGGACCTGAAACGAACCGAGAACCAGGAACCCGCGCAAACCACTGCCGTCTCCCCCCCTCACCCTCAGTAATAGTTCCGGGTGTGCGGGCGGTAAAGAGTGCATCCAGCTCGGCCCGACTCGTCTTGAGACGCTCTGTTGCGGTCACTTCCATAGTGGCGTTCGGGAAGGTATCGCTACTGCGGAAACTCAAGTGCGAAGTCGATGGTCTTGGTTTTCTTCCAATACACGATGCCGAGATACTGGTTCGGTCCGATCTGGCGGATCTCGTCGCGCACCCACTGGGCCAGCAGGGATGTCTTGGAGTAATCGAGAACAATGCACTCCTTGCCGTCGAACCAGCTCTTGTCCTTGTACACCTCAGCGACGATGGCTTTGTGCCCGAGCGGGAGGATCTTGTTCCGCAATGTGCCGTGCGCCGCATCAAACACCTTCCCCTGCCAGGTGAAGAGATGAATGAGTTTGGCTGCGATGCCGGCCAACTCGGTGCCGGGCGCGATGATCGCCGTGCCTCGAGCTTCACCATCGGGGATGGGGCCGGCGGGACTGCTTTTGAAGAGCGTGTCCAATTCGTCTTGGGACATCTTGAGGAGCTGCTTGACTGAGAGTGCCATACGATTTCCTTAGGGTTGGTTCCGCAGTCGAAGATCTCGCGCGGGCCGGATTGAATTGGTTTTTTTTTTGGAATTTTACAGAGTTTTTACAAATTCGATGAGTGCGCGCTTGTCGCCATCGGACAAGTCGCGACCGAAATAGTGTCCCCGGTCCTCGATGAGGTCCGGGCATTTGCTGACTTTGAGCAACGCTGGCGCAACCTCAGTTTTAAGCACTGCTTTGGCGGCTGCAGAATCCAACTTCTCCACTTTGATTTTAAGGAGCGCGGTTTTGAGTTTGAGGCAGAGCGCGAGGAGCTCCACGGGATCCGTTTCGGGATCGATATTCGCGAGGAGGTTAACCGGAGTGCCTTCAGGAATGGGGCCGAGGCGGAAATATCCATCGGGGTCGACGTGGGACTTGAGCAGCGTTCTTAACGGTTCGGGGATGACCGCCAGCTGTAGTTGTAAGTGACACTCCTGACTGGTTCGCCAGATGGAGGCCTTGTCGAGTCGCTTCTCCGGCCAGAGCATTTTCTCGACGGCATCGTTGAAGGCCTCCAGGCGGCCGCTGACGGAGGGATCACCGGTGAATTTACCAAGCGCGTTATTGTGGAGAAACGGTGCGGAGGACCAGCAACTAATCAAGGGCGGCGTTCGATAGTAGCCCGGTCCCTCGCCAGGCACGGTGAACTTGTCGATGGCGTCGGTATAGGGATTCCATACCTCGATTTCACCGACTGAGGGCAGGTTTTTATAGGTCTCGGATGAAAATGCGTCCCAGATGTGGCCGCGCTTGGCGTTGGTGGCGCAGGCGCGTGTGGCGTTGCTCTTGATCTTGGTGATGGGGTGGCGCTTGTCGTCGGAGAAGAAATTATTGTCGCGAAAATCGGGCTTGAGGACCTCTCTGCGAAACCATTCCTCCGCGTCGACACCTGCGGGCGGCCGCTTGCTCGAATGGCATTCGGCGCAGGTTTCAGCGAAGACAATTTTGCCCCGTGTCATCACCGAGTCATCCGACGTGATGAGATCCTTCCCGCCCGGGGCAGCCTCGAGGCGGTAGGCTTTGAGCCGCATAAAGAATTTTGCGATGTTCTGAAATTTGGTCTGAGTCGCGAGCCAATAGACGGAGTTCTTTTGCGCAGTGGCGATGCTGAACGGCTTTTGCTTCCTCAAGCCGATCAGAGCGTTGTGCTGTTGCAACCAGTGTTGCGAATAGCTGCCGATGTTGATGTAGACCCGCAGCGTCGCTCCCGGCACCCCCACGGAGTCGGAGCCATCTTTAAGTACATGGGGAACCTTCATGGAGCTCGTGACTCCCGGGAGGTTCAAGGAGTCTCCTGCGATCTTCTCTTCTTCGCCCGCGGACAGCCGCGCGCCAAGTTCGAAGATCGGATTGATGGTGTTTGGATTGTTCAGGTTGTCCGTGGCGATGCGGGAAGTATCGGAGGTGCCGGGCGGCTGTAGTTTTAGCATCTCCCAGAAGAACCCGCCTGGCTTGACCAAATTCGCGAACGTCCGTCCTTCGCGTATGTATTGATTGCCAATCGCGGAGGCGAGGTTATCCCACTTCGGATTCTCCGGATCCGCGGGCGGGTTGCAGGGATGAAACGCGATGTGGCATGCACCGCATGAAATGCCGACTCGGTAAGGACGCACTAAATCCGATTTCACCGCATAGTCGGCGTCGTTGTAGTAGCGCTCGCCGCTCCACTGCTTTACCGCCTCGCCCTTGAAGTCAGGATTGTCGAAGAGACGGAAGCCCATGATGCCGGTCGGGCGACCGTAGACCTTTGGATCGATGCCTTGGGGCTCATTCTGGCCTTCGATGGGCTCGTCGAGCCACAGGCCGTTTGGGTCGGGTTTAGCAGCGGGTCGGAAACCAGGCTGGTTGATGAGTCCCATCTCCTTGAAACGGTTCGGGCGCTTGCGCGAGTCGATTGTTTTGAGCAGATCGATCAATCCAAAACTTTCACGAGACATCCGGTCCCAGAATTGTTCGGTCCCGCCGCACCAAAGGTTCCAAGTGTTACGACCCTTAATTTCGTCCGGTGTGAGCTCCAGTCCGCCGTCGAGAGGCTTGAACACGTCGATGGCAAGCTCGGGGAAATCCTCCGGCTTGCGTCCACCCGCATCATCAACGAGTGACGTTTTTGAATTGCTGCACCCGGCGAGGGCCAAGAGGGCGCAGATTCCAGCGATGGATCGAAGGAACCAGGCAGGTGTGGGTTTCATGCGGCAATGGATGACGATGTCGTCTTGTTTCTCTCCGAGGGTCGTGGTCTGTCGCTTCAAAGCTCTACGATTCTTGACCTAGCTGTAGAGCGGTCGCTCGTTTGGGTGCAACTGTTTTTTCCGGAAAGAAGTGAGTGAGACCTGCTCTGGGGGCGCTTGGGCTGGAGCCATCCCTTAGGAATCGTCGAGACAGGCTGGTCCGGATCAACGTGGGATGGGCAGCCATTGGAGCGCGGTCTGAGAGATCGTCCTAGGCCGCCTGCCATTACGCCAGGATCTGGGACAATCCAACCTCCCCCCAGCTCCCGATTGATGGGTCACTGCGCGTTGAGCACATCGATCATCTGACGCAAGCGGCCGTAATCGCGACGGTTGAACTCGAAGGCGATTCTCGGCAGATCCAGGAACTGATTGTCCTCCCGCTCTTCGGGGGTTGGTAAGGCAGAGTGAATCTTGTCGACCAGCATGATGTCGGCAAAATCGTCGTTCAGGGCTGCGATGGCGCTTTCGCTGAGTGCGTGCTGCAAACGGATCACCAAGGTCTCGCGGACGAATCGCATCGAGTGGAAGTTACGATAGAACCGGGTGATCGTTCGCACGGCCTCGTCGACACTGTCGGTGATCTGATACAGGTCGAGATCCTCTGGGGAGATCAGTTGATTGCGGAGCAAGTGCTCGCGAATGTGTTTGTCCCAGGTCTTCCAGTAGGTGCCGCCTGGACGGTCCATCAGCACCAAGGGCATCAGCTTGCTCTTGCCTGTTTGCATCAGGGTCAAAGCCTCATACCCCTCGTCCATCGTGCCAAATCCACCGGGGAAGAGCACGATCGCATCCGAGTGCCTGACGAAGGTAAGTTTCCGTGTGAAGAAATACTTGAAAGTAATGAGCTTCTTGTCGTGCTGGATGACCGGATTGGCGCTTTGTTCCCAGGGGAGCCGGATGTTCGCCCCGAAGCTCCGTTCCGGGCCGGCGCCTTCGTGGCCCGCCTGCATAATCCCGGGACCCGCCCCCGTGATGACCATCCAGCCCTGGTCGGCGATGCGTCGCGCAAAAGTGACCGCCTCTTGGTACTCTTTGCGACTCGGCTGCAGCCGCGCCGAGCCAAACATGGTTACCTTGCGGACTTTCGCGTGAGGCGCGAACAGGCGAAACGCGTAGCGCAGCTCGCGGACGGTGGTCTGGATCACCCGGACATCCCCTCGTGACTCGACATCGGTGAGCAGCTTAAGCGCGTTTTCGACGATATCAGCGACCAAGTCCGGGTTGGATCCACCGCCCTTGTAGGCGATGAGCTCGTTGATCCTTCTTCGCAACTCCTGGTCCGTGGCGGGACGTTCCATTTTGTCCATTATTTCTAGGAGGGTAATCGACAGGCTGTGAAAATCAATGAGCGGAGTTTCTGGAAACTTGTGGTGAAGGAAAACCGCTTGCTACCGACTGAATAGAGGGAACAATGTGCCTCCGGCTACGCGAGCCGGGGAGTGACGTCCCTGGGAATGCAGTTCAGGTAGGGTGGCTATTTTTATGATGACAATCCGAACGCTTACGAGCGCACTTCTTACGAGCGCATTTGTTGCCCTGTTAATCTTTCCGTTTCTCGGGGGACGATTGAACGCCGCCGACTCCGCGACCGCAGTGACAGGCAAGGCTGCGCCGCAAGCGCCCCCGGTCCCGGCTGCTTCCGTCGGCACCAATGCTCCTGTCGCCGGCCATAGTTTCACTGGCCGGATCGTGAAAATGGATGCTGCGGCGAACACGCTCGCTTTCTCGACCTCCTACGGCTTAAAGACTGTTCGCTTCTCGGTTTCAACCCTGTCCAAGCTTGGCGGTGTGGCGGTGAAAGCCTCAGATTTTAAGATCGGCGAGTTTCTGGTCGTGCGAGGTCACCTGGAAGGCGATAGCGTTCTGGCTGCAGAGTTCGCCAGCAACCGCCTTCCCACCCCCACGATGAAGCCCGTGGTAAAGAAAGAGCCACCGACCCCGGACAAAAAATAAGGCCTGTTCTTGGCGCGGACCTGGTAACCGCGCCATGCCTCGACTCGCTTGTCTCCTCTTCTTTTTAATCCATGTCTAAACGCGCACTGATCACTGGGATAACAGGACAGGATGGGTCGTATCTGGCGGAACTGCTCCTAAACAAGGGCTATGAGGTTCATGGAATCATTCGCCGGGCTAGCACCTTTAACACGGGTCGCCTAGACCACATCTACTCGGATCCCCACCTCAACAAAACCGCGCTTAAGCTCCACTACGGGGACCTGAGCGACGCCAGTGCGCTATCTCGACTGATCGGAAAAATTCAGCCGGAGGAAGTCTACAATCTGGCGGCTCAGAGTCATGTTCGCGTCAGCTTCGACAGTCCCGAATACACCACCGACATCACTGGAACCGGGGTGATCCGGTTGCTGGAGGCGATCCGCGAGACCGGAATCAAGCCGCGCTTCTATCAGGCGTCTTCGAGCGAGATGTACGGAATGGTCCAAGAGGTGCCTCAAAGAGAAACCACTCCGTTCTATCCCCGCAGCCCTTACGGTTGCGCCAAGGTTTACGCCTTTTGGATTACGGTGAACTACCGGGAGTCATACGGGATGCATGCCAGCAACGGGATTCTCTTCAATCACGAGTCTCCGCGGCGCGGCGAAACCTTCGTCACTCGAAAAATCACCCGTGCCGTGGCGCAGATCAAAGAGGGGATGCAGAAGAAACTGTATTTGGGGAACCTCGACGCGAAACGCGACTGGGGCTACGCCAAGGAGTATGTCGAAGCGATGTGGCTCATGCTGCAGCAGCCCGACGCGGATGACTACGTGATCGCCACCAACGAAACACACAGCGTGCGCGAGTTTCTTGAGGTGGCGTTCGGCCATGTGGGACTCAACTATCAGGACTTCGTCGAAATCGATCCGGTCTACTACCGCCCCGCTGAAGTGGATCTTCTGATTGGGGACTACGCCAAGGCCAAAGCCAAGCTAGGCTGGGAACCCAAGACGCGGTTCCAGGATCTCGTTCGGATCATGGTGGATTCTGATCTCCGCCGGCTGAGCGATCACCTTGCCGGCAAAGGCAAGCTCACCGACTAGCCCGCATAGTTCATAGCTACGCGCGTGTCAGGATGTGGGTCGCAGGCAGAATGAGCGCTTTTGCAGGGGGTACGCCATGCGGGCTAGAAAGTAAAACCGCACAGGCAGGGGTCACGGTTTTTGACAGAGTGTTTAGAGGTGCGGTTTTCCGAGAGCTAGAATTTTTCGTCCAATATGCCTGAAAATACTGGGCCTTCTTCGTGTTGTCGGTTCGGTGCTTCTTGAGGCTGTGAAAGATCTGGGCTAGCAGGCCATTGGACTTAGCACGTCGCTCCGCATGTTGCCCGCCCGGGGCTATTGATTGGTTCCAGGGTCTTCTGAGTGTCGGCCTGCTAGGGGTCCCCAGGCTTCAGCCCTATCCCGAGCTGCCGGATTCCTCAGAGACTTCGGGAGTCGTGAGGGTAAGGCTTTCGACGACTGGCCCATGTCGCATCGCGTAAAACATGGCGTAGGAGCAGAAAATCAAAACGGAAAGCAGCACGAAAAACCATCCAGTGGTGTTGCTGACGGAGGGGTTTTTGGTCAGATCAATCGCGTCGCGCAGGATGGAATGAGGATCATGAAGTGCATCCCAGCTGTTCCATCGGCGAAACCTTCCGAGCGCAACGCCGATCGAGGACAACGTCGATATCAGCGCCACGAAGGCCCATCCCGCCAGCCAACCCTTTCGCTGAGCGACCAGCCCATGCATGAGCTGAAGGGAGAGCATTCCGACTAGCATGCCGGTAATCCCAAAGAGCAGAATTTTGATCATGTCCGGCCAGTAGTGGGGCAATGATTTCCCCAGCAGATGAACTAAATCCGTCAGCAGATACGGCGCGTTGGGAAGGAAGAGCAGCCAGCTTGCCGCGCATCCCCAAAATGCAGTTCCGCGAGCTCGACCGGCTCGAAATAGATGATAACAGAGCCAGGCAAACAGCAGAGGAATCCAGGCCAGGATCAGGTTATAAACCAGATACCACTGGCGGTTTCGTCCTCCAAAGACCGTTTCAAGGGCAACGATCCCACAGGCAATCGCTGAGGTACACACGCAGGGGATCACGACGCGCGCGAGGCGCACGCCGAGCCACTGATCCAATAGATTCAACCAAGGTTCAAATGCCGTCATACGAATCTTCACTCGCCGAACCAGATTCCGTGCCGTTCCAAGGGGTAGCGAGCTACGAGAAAGTCGAGAGCTCATCAGGCGGAAACGCGGTTTCAGCGATGTGCACCTGACTCCTTCTCATCTAAGCAGTCCATCCAGTGAGTGAGGAAGAATTTCTTTTTCTGTGGCAGGAAAGTGTCTGCGGTGCCAATCAGCGGACGCAGTGCCGTTGACATCTGTAGTCCGACGATCAGATAGAGAACCATCCAAACTCGGAGGACTCCGCTGGAGCGGCCGTTCATGCGATAAAATCCAGCGCTGAGAAAGCGAAGCCCAAACATCGTTGCAATCAGCCAGAACCCGAGATGCACCACGCCCATGGCAATGATGGACTCGGTCGATTGGGAGAAAACCCACGCGATGGGTGCAAATCCTAGCAGCAGCACGGTGACGAGAGCAAGGAGTCCGCTGACCAGCGCGGTTATTTCCCTGAGTCGTGCCGTTGGCGAAGCTCGCGAGAACGGCCGCGAGGGACGTGCGGAGTGAAATATTCAAGCCGAGGAGCGGAGCGAACAGTGCGTTGATTAACCCGTTGAACAGAGCAGTGAGCAGAAGGACCATGGGGAGTTTCACGCCGCCGTAGAGGGCCTGCATGGGGGCCCTCCAGCTTCCCAATGCAGCGCCGAACACTCCAGTGCCAAGGAGGATCACCGTCACGCTCACCGTCATGGATCCCCAGGATCGGTGAGTGACCCAACGACGTAGAAAGTCCAGATCGCCCCGAAGGAGGCTCGGCACCTCGAGCAGACGCGTTGCAAAGCGACCGATCATCTCAGGACAGGGTCGAGATTTGGCTCTGGAAGGCTTGGAATTGCTCTAGCCACCGCTTCACCTCCTCCAGAGTCTGATCGGGGGTCGAAGTTCCGGCCGTGATCCCGACTGTCTCGTCGCCTCGGAACCAGACAGAACGCAGATCCGAAGCCCCTTCGATGGGGTAGACCCTTTTGCAAAAACGGCTGCAACGGGCCACGAGTTCTGCCGTGTTGTTGCTCAGAGCTCCTCCGATCACGAGAACTACATCGCTCTGACTCGCTAGATCC
>JAYTTC010000102.1:0-2574 GCA_043745255.1 Verrucomicrobiales bacterium | reverse complement strand
ACGATTTGACTGCTACACCCCATGCCATTGCTTGAAGTCACGGATTTGCGAAAGGACTACCGTCTGCCTGACGGAACGAGGCATACCGTCGTGCGAGTCCCCCATTTCCTGCTCGAGGAGCGCCAACAGATAGCGCTCCGAGGCGAGAGCGGGTCGGGCAAAACGACATTCCTGAACCTGATCGCAGGCATCCTCAAGCCGGATGCAGGGACAGTCCGAATCGCAGGCGGGGAAATGTCCTCCCTACCCGAGGCGAAGCGTGATCATCTTCGTGCGAGAAACATCGGCTATATCTTTCAAACTTTCAACCTGCTTCAGGGACATACCGCGCTGGAGAATGTGCTCCTGGGCATGTCCTTTGGACCGGGGGAGGATCGATCGGCCGCCGCGCGGTTGCTTCATCGCGTGGGATTGAGCGATCGCCTTTACCACTATCCGCGCCAGCTCTCCACTGGACAGCAGCAGCGGGTCGCGGTCGCTCGTGCACTAGCCAGCCGACCCAAGCTGGTTCTCGCCGATGAGCCCACCGGCAATCTGGATCGCGTCCGCGCCCGCGAGTCCCTCGCGCTGATCCGTGAAGCCTGTCGAGAGAACGCCGCCGCCCTGCTGATCGTGAGCCATGATGAAGGGGTGCTCAGGCAGTTTGAGCAGGTGCAGGATTTTCGGGTCCTTAACGAAGCCCTGGCTCCGCCGATCGAGGAGGCGACGCCGTGACGATTCTTCGATTGGTATTCAAGAGCCTCCGACAGCATGCCTTGTCGACGGTCATCACGGCGCTCTCGATTGCCCTAGCCACCGGACTCTGGCTCTCGGTGTGGGTGGTGAAGACGCAGGCTCAGGGGACTTTCAGCGGAGTCAACGCCGGGTTCGACGCGGTGCTGGGTGCGCGCGGGTCGCAGCTGCAGTTGGTGCTGAACGCGATTTTTCATCTGGAGGCGTCTCCTGGGAACGTGGCTTGGAAGGATTTCGAGGATCTGATGTCGGATCCGCGCGTGGCCCTGGCGGTGCCGCTGGCCGTGGGAGACAATTACCAGGGCTATCGTTTGGTGGGGACCAGCACGGAGTTATTTAAAAAAGCGGAGTACGCGCCCGGACAGAAGTTTACTGCCTCCGCCGGGGGACGCTTCTTCGATTCGCAGAGACGCGAGGCGGTGGTCGGGAGCTTCGCGGCGCATCGTCTTCGCTTGAAGGTGGGTGATTCGTTCCATCCCTTCCACGGACTGATCTTTGACGAGCAGAATCAGCATTCCGAAACCTACGTGGTCGTGGGCATTCTCGAGCCCTCGAACACTCCCGCAGATCGAGTGATATGGATTCCTCTCGCCGGGCTGCAACTCATGAGCGGTCATGATCCGAAGACCGCCAATGATATTAGCGCGGTGCTGGTGAAGCTGACCTCGCCGCTTGCTGGAAAACAGATGGAGACGCTCTATAACAAACAGGGCAATCGCCTGACCTTCGCCTGGCCTATCGGTAATATCATCGCGCAGCTATTCGATAAGATCGGGTGGTTTGAAAAAGTTCTCACCTTGGTGGCGTATCTGGTCGCGCTGGTGGCGGCGGGGTCGGTGTTGACCAGTATTTACAACTCCATGAACGAGCGACGACGGGAGATCGCGATCTTGCGGGCCTTGGGCGCACGACGCGGGACGATCTTCTCCACGGTGGTGCTCGAAGCCGTGACCATTGCCGCGATCGGTGTGCTCGCGGGTGCCGCGGTGTACGCCGTCTTAATGAGCGTCGTCGCCAGCCTCATCCGGTCTCAGACCGGAGTGGTGCTGAATCCCTTCGCGTGGTCGCCCGTGATGTTCTGGGCGCCACTCGCCATGTTGGGCTTGGGTGCGCTCGCAGGGGTGATACCTGCGATCAAAGCCTATCGAACCGATGTGGCAGACAATCTTTCGCCTATTTCCTAATGAGTGGCCTCTCATGAAACTCGATTTAAGATTTCTCAGTCTTCTGGTGCTCGCGCTGGGGTTGAACGGCTGCCGTGAAGGTCAGAACGCCGATCACCCTTCCGATCACGATTCCAAGACGCCTGGGGCAGGGGAGCACGCGAGGGCTCATGTCCATGTTGCGCCCCATGGCGGCACGCTCGTGGAACTTGGAGAGCATCGGTTCAATCTGGAGCTGGTTGTGGAAGCGAAGTCCGGAAGTCTTGCCGCCTATGTGCTGGATGCCCACGCGGAGAATTTCCTTCGAGTGCCGTTGGCCTCCTTCCAGATCACTCTCGACCTCAAGGGCGGGACGCGTCCTGTCCTGATGAGTGCCGTGGCGGATTCGCGCACCGGGGAGACAGTCGGCGACACGTCGCGCTTCGAGGGCAAAGACGAGGGAATGAAGGATCCCGCAGGGTTTGGCGGAACCGTCACTGAGATCGAGATTGGAGGATCAAGATTTAGCGGTGTGAGGTTTCGGATCCCCAAGGACAAGCTCTGAGGACCGCTCGGAGCGGGGATGGGCCGATACGGCCCACACTACAGAACTACAGCTGGCGTGCCCTCGCACGGTTTCCCTCTTCTGTAGTGTCGTCCGTATCGGACGATCCGGCGGGGATGGGCCGATACGGCCCAC
>JAYTTC010000101.1:0-2578 GCA_043745255.1 Verrucomicrobiales bacterium | reverse complement strand
TCGGGACATCGCGGCCGCTGAAGTGGGCGGCGCTCTCACGCAGCGACCCATTCAGGCTTTCTCCAAGGATCCAGATCTCACCCACTTTTAATGGCACCGCGACGTTCGCATCATCGATGTTGGAGTGGAGCACTTCTGCGGCACAGGGCCTCCGTCATGGGCAAACGAGTCGGAACCAGCGGAAGGGTTGATCGGCCGACAGATGGAGGGGAGAAGAACTGGTCAGGTCGGTCCAGACGGCAGCGCCGATGATGGAATCGGTCGCCTGCAGGTGATAACCACAACCTTCCCAGTAAATTACCGCGCTTCCATCGTTGGCCGTCACCACGTGAAGCTCAGTAGGCTCACACGAGACTCCCACCCGCTCGCAGACATCCGACACCACCAACTCCTTCAACCCCGATGAAGTGACTCGCACCCCTTGATGTCCACCGATAACCCCTGAAGCGCCCACGGGTTGCAGGCTGATCCTATCGCCTTGAACAGTCTGGCCATCGACTAGGAAGCTATTCCCGGCCGGGAAGTCAGCCCACATCTCTTCACTACTCCAGGTGTGTC
Organism: Verrucomicrobiales bacterium; assembly: GCA_043745255.1. Classification (GTDB taxonomy): domain Bacteria; phylum Verrucomicrobiota; class Verrucomicrobiia; order Limisphaerales; family UBA11320; genus UBA11320. The sequence continues at coordinate 2,020 of JAYTTC010000101.1, read as the reverse complement.
CCCAATTTCGAGGTGAGGTCTGAGACCGGGCAATCTCGGTCCCGCTTGCGAGAACAGAATTGACCCTCTCTACTCCGTTACTGAGAACCCGCACACGATATCCAGAGCCTCCCAGCGGAGAAAAGTCCGCATTCAAGCTGAAGGGAAGAGGCGTGAGAGGCTGGCTCAGGGTCGCCTGACCTCGGGCCAGCAGCTGCCCCGGGATTCCGTCCAGCACCCCAAAGAGTTCGCTAGCGACCCATGAATTCGCCACCAAGGCCCAGTCGTCCGAAGAGGTCGCGTCTCGAAGCTCCGGCCAGGTGACAGCAACGCTGGCATCAGAACTCTTTAGTGCAAACTCGATTCCATCGTTACCGCTTCCCGTCAGAGAAGAGACCAACAAGAAACCGCCGCTCGGATGGAGAGAGCTGTCACCTACCGAAGCGATCAGGTGCCGCAGGCTGCCGACCTGCTCGTGCTCAAGAGTCACCCCTGGGATCTGTGCGGCATTCACGAACACACCCTGCCGGTAGTCGATGAGGAACAGATTCGCACCCAGCTCAGGCCGGGCGGACAGCTCATCTGCCTGATATTGACCGGAACCAGGAACCGAGATGTTGATCACGACAGGCCACTTCAAGCTTAGCACCGCACCCTGTTCATCCGGCCCGTTGCCGGCGATTTTGCCAGAATCACTGGCCGTCACGGGCAGGCCGTTCGTGATCGACGCACCCACTCCGGTTCGGTGCGCGACCACGGCGAGCACCACCCCATTGCTCTTGATGGAGAGAGTGTATTGGTTCGCTCCGAGGGTTGCGAAATCGAAGCTCGCATCCAATTGAAGGCCGTTGTCCTGCAACTTCGCCTTGCCCAACAACCGATTGCCATCTCCGCCCGCCGAGCCGGCAGACATGAACTGAACGAAGGCTCCGGTCGGCAACACCGCCGGGTCTAACTCAGAAACAGAGGAACTCCACCCTTCAGCCTGACCCAAGTGCGCGTAGGCTCCATCCCCTCCACTGTTGCCCAGAGTCCCAAGGATCAGCTCCCCAGACCCGCCGACTGTCAGGGTTGCCTGACCCAGAACGCGATGAGGCAGACCATGAGCAAACACCGCAGCCGGGCAGGTCCAGACCCGCAATTCGAGCCAATCCGCCAAGGTCTCGCGCTGGAGATACAAATCGAGAGCATGATCCGCGTTGAGCTTGACCAAAAGATTCGTCGCCAGACTCCCGCGCGGTGGCAGTTCGCCTAAATTCAGGCTGAATCTCGACAGGGGGTTCGACTTCCATTCTCCTCCAGACTCGGGAAGATCCCTAAGCAACGTCGTCCAGGCGAACGACGGCGTCGTGCAGGGAGGAATGATCGCGAGACCGATGGAATTGTTGTGACCAAACTTGTTGAGAGGTCTGGCGGAGAACTCAAGCTCCCCTTTCGCGATGCCCGCGGGAAGTCCGTTAAAGGTGAGGCCGAACACTGATGCAGGATAAGTTTCATCGAATGATTTCCAAGACGCCTGCGGGTAGGCGGTAGCTAAGCAATACCCCCGATAAACGGGATCCAAGGGCAGCGCCGCCAAATCTCTCAAGCCCCCTCTGAAGATGTAGGGAGGGCCCGTGACACAGGCCGGATTCGAAAGCGGCAGATCCGAGACCAGCGGATTAGGATCCAGGTTGTCCGGAATCCCATCGTTGTCATCATCCGGGTCCAAGACATCCGGAATTCCGTCCCCGTCCGTATCAGTGTCCGCGCCGCGCACGCTCACCTCGTAGGCGACACCTCCTACCAGTTGAGCATCTACAATCTGAACCACCTCCAGATTAAAAATTGCTTTGAGTCCCGCCACCGGAACCGGGTTTGGCACCGTGATGGTCACCTGCACGACGCGCTCCTCGTCGGGGCCTAGGTAAATATCTGAGAAGTCTGCCGGGCTCGCCGTGAGTTTCACATTTGAGCCACTCAAAGGCATGAGATTCACCCCCATGGAACCATTGGTCTCCCAGCGGTGGAAAAGGCTTTTCAAATCCACCATCGCCTCCCC
>JAYTTC010000100.1:0-2579 GCA_043745255.1 Verrucomicrobiales bacterium | reverse complement strand
GGGACATCGCGGCCGCTGAAGTGGGCGGCGCGCTCACGCAGCGACCCATTCAGGCTTTCTCCAAGGATCCAGATCTCACCCACTTTTAATTGCACCCGCGTCCCGGAACCGGTCGATATTTTCCTTCCCGCATCCCCTCTTACTTCCGCATGCTGGGCTCATGTCGGGAATCATCGCTATCGTCGGTCGGCCCAATGTCGGCAAGTCTGCGCTCTTCAACCGGATCGCCGGTCGGCGCATCGCCATCGTCCACGATCAGCCTGGTGTCACACGCGATCGAGTGACCGCAGAAGTCGAATGGCAGGGCCGCCCTTTCACTCTCATCGACACCGGCGGCATCGGGTTGCTCCGGGGAGAACACTCCGACGACCAGATCGTTAAAGCCGCAATCGACCAGGTGGAGATCGCGATCGCGTCCGCCGATCTCATCATCATGGTGGTGAACGTCCAGGAGGGAATCGTCCCCCTAGACCGCGAGGTCGCCATGAGGCTGCGTCGGAGCGGGAAGAAAGTTTTTGTAGCGGTGAACAAGAGTGATGACGCACGAGCCGAGACCGGCAGCGCCGAATTCTCCGCTCTGGGTTTTGAGCGGCTGTTTTCCGTCAGCGCGATCCACGGAATCGGGATTGGTGCCCTGATGGGTGAGTCCTTCAAGCTCATGCCCCCGCCCCCGCCGATCGACCCCAACGCTCAGGCGCGACCGCTCGAGGTCATCAAGCTGGCCATCGTCGGTCGTCCGAACGTGGGAAAATCGTCGATCATCAACTCGCTCACCCAGTCCAAGCGCGTGATCGTGAGCCCTATTCCCGGCACGACGCGAGATTCAGTCGATGTGCCCTTCGAGGTGGAAACCGAGGGCGTCCGACAACGCTATATCCTCATCGACACCGCAGGCATGCGAAAATCTCGTCGCGTGAATGACTCCATCGAGTTTTTCAGCGTGAAACGGAGTGAGGACTCGATCGGCCGATGTGATATCGCGATTCTGGTTCTGGATGCCGATTCGGGAATTTTGGAGCAGGACAAGAAGATCGCCGACAAGATCGTAGAGGAGGCCAAGGCCTGCATCGTCGTGGTCAACAAATGGGATCTGGTGGACGAAGCTGTCCGCGAGGCGCGAGTCGAGGAAATCGAGCGCCGGCGAATGAAGGAACACCAGGAGCATTCCGAAGCCAAATCGATCACCACCCTCGGACAGTTCGGGGAATGGGTGCAGGAAAAACTATTCTTTCTCGATTACGCGCCCGTGATCTTCACGTCCGCCCACTCGGGTTTCAATTTGGAACGGCTGCTGGAGGCAGTGCGTTACGTGGCGGCCCAGCTGAAGCAGACGATTCCCACCGCGATTCTTAATCGCACTCTCCACGACGCTATCGAAAGACGTCAGCCCATCAGCAGCACGGGACACTTTCTCAAATTTTTCTACGCCACCCAGGTGCGAACGGTGCCGCCCACTTTCCTCCTATTCGTGAACCGGGATGAAGAGTTCTCGCCCGGATACCGTAAGTATCTCAGCGAGCAGATGAGGAAGGCCTTCGGATACGAGGGATGCCCAGTCCAGTTGGTACCCAAGGCCAGGCCTAAGACCGTGGACCCGATTCGTCGCGACAAACCCGTGCAGAAATCACGAAGCAAACCGCGTGATGCGCGGTCCGCCTCTCGCGCGAACCGAACCTCCACACGCAACCCCAAAGGACGCGGAAAGCATCGCGGATAATCAAAAGCTTAGCAGGCTGATCAGGTTGGCCCCCGCAACACTGAGCTCCCATCGATTGCCGCGGTGCACCAACAGTTTTCGACAGTGATGCTGCTGAAGCTCTGCTTCATTTACATAGAGCACGCGGGTGCTCAGACCCTCCTTCATCTCTGATGCGGCTCGAGGCGTACATTCGAACGGAAGTCCCATGAAGTTTAGCGCCAGCTCATAGCCCCCTACGCCTTCTTTTTGGGCGCGGGGATTGTTTCGAATGAATCCGGGATTGCTGCGGATCCAAGCGAGGTCAGTGGCATGCACGAACACTCGGCAGAGTTCTGTCTCCTTCGTTACCCAGCTGGAGAGACTGAACTTGGCACCGAGCCGTTGCTGCTCCAGATACAGCTGCCAGGGATCGATTCCGATGAGGTTTTGGCCATTCCAGTTCCCGTGATCGTTTCGCTCGTCGGGCTTATGGCGTTCATGCCAGTCGGCATAGCGAGGGTTCAGCTGAAAATCAAATTCCAGGTGGAGATGCGCTCTATCCTTCCCGATTCCTGAACGTGTGTTGCTCGTGCGCCCCAGGGTGGCGATCACCTGGCCGGAGCGAACGTTGGCTCCGGGCTGGATTCCGGACCGCACGGATTGAAGATGGGCGTAGAGGGAGTAAAGCGTGAGGCCGTCGACCTGATGTTTGATCACCAGGTAATTTCCATAGTTGGAAAGCCCGCTGTGCGTATTGACGTAGGAAACAGTGCCGTCGGCCACTGCCATCACGGGATCGGTCGGCTCGCCCCGCCGATCCGTCTGGAGGTGGAGAATGTCGATTCCTTCATGAAGCTGTGCGCCGTCGGTGCGAACGCAGCCAAAGGTGCCGCTGGGCCAG
>JAYTTC010000099.1:0-9527 GCA_043745255.1 Verrucomicrobiales bacterium | reverse complement strand
ACCAACGGATCATTCGGCTTTCCGTAGTTGGCGGAAGGACCTTTGTAGGCAGCCCCGGTGTCGACCGGATTGCTTTCCTGCAGCCCGAAGAGAGTGCCGCCAGGTTGAACAGCGGAGTAGAGATTGGCCGTCGAGAGAGGAAGGCCGGGGAGACTGAAGGCATTGGCCGTATTGGCTTTTTGAGCGGAAATCACTCGGCTGCCCGGCCACTGATCACCACGGTCGGTGCCGGAAAAAGCCACGCTGGAAACTACTCCGTCGCGGGTCACCAAGGTGGCCCACATGTTCAAGGCGAATCCGGAATTCCCTCCGGCGGCGACCACTTTTTTCAAAGCCGTCTGCAACTGGGCGTGAGTGGGCAAATCTTTGCTTGGATGTTCGGGATTTCCTTCATCTGCACCGGCAATGGAACCGAAGCCAATACCGAGAGCAAGGCCCAGGGTGGTAATAGTTTGGTAGGTGTTTTTTAACATGGGGTTGAGATGATGAATTTACTGACTCGCAATGCTCCCGGACGACATGCGCCAGGGATGCTGTAGAACTTTCGAAGTACAACCCGAGCGGGACCCCAAAGTCTAGCGAAATTGGAGGCCTCACATCATCGGAGAAAAATGAATCTGTTCCTCCTCAGTACTCGTTCGGCAGATGAGCAGAGAGGTCCCATGCGTCACCACTGCAAGCCATGCAACCAAGCTTTGACAACTTGCTGCGGGAGGGCGTCCAATCCGTCGCATGAGCGCGTCTTTCGACGTCATTGTGGTGGGCTTGGGGGCGATGGGCAGCGCGGCGGCGTTCCATCTGGCGCGACGCGGACAACGAGTGCTCGGACTCGATCAGTTCAGCCCTCCACACACTTCTGGTTCCTCCCATGGCCAAACTCGCATCATCCGCGAAGCGTATTTCGAACATCCACTCTATGTCCCCTTGGTCCAGCGTGCCTATGACCTTTGGCATGAGCTGGAGCAACTGTCGGTCGAATCGCTGTTGCTGACCACCGGAGGGCTGATGATCGGCCCTCCCGCGGGGGAAGTCTTCCCCGGAGCCAAAGCGAGCGCGGAGAGGCACCGTCTCCGCCATGAGGTGCTTACTGCTGCGGAAGTCCGTCGTCGCTTCCCTGCCCTTCAGCCAGGCGATGATCAATGCGCCATCCTCGAACCGCGCGCCGGTATCCTGTTTCCCGAGCGATGGGGTGAAATTAGCCCGTCATCACTCTGGGTTAAACACCACAGCGGATACCGTGGATCGGAGTATTCTCCCAGCCGACGAGGAATCGATACGAGCCTGCGCGAAAAAGTATCTTCCGGACGCGAACGGTCGGCTTCGATCGGCAACCGTCTGTCTTTATACCAACACTCCCGACAGCCATTTCTGGATCGACTCTCATCCCGAGTTCCCGCAGGTGCTGATTGGCAGTCCCTGCTCCGGTCATGGATTCAAGTTTGCCAGCGTGATGGGCGAGGTGTTAGCGGGAGAAATTCTGGGAGAGAAATCCCGTTTTGATCTCAGTTTGTTTCGTCGGCGTACCGGATCTGGTAGCGACTCTTGGTAAGAGAGACGCCAACCCGTCACCCATCCTTCGCTTGTAAATGGAGGAAAAATGTAGCGTCACACGGTGCCGCAACCGATGTGCTATAGCGGCGTCTTTTTCTGCATACGAAGGGCGTTGATCTGGGACGGAAGTGCGAACCGTTCTTCGTCGGGGACGCTGGGATCGGCAAGGCGCCGCTTCAGACCTTCCAGTTCGCGATCGACGGTTTGGTTCCGCAGCGTGATCAGAAGATCAGTGAGATTCGTGAGCGGGTTAGGAATCGGACGCGACTCCACCGCGGTCTCGCTCACCAATCGCCGCGACTCCTCATCGGGTAGACTTCCCATCAGCGCCGCCACGCTGGGATAGTGCCCGTCCTCGCCAGGGGTCAATCGACTTTGCAGGATCTGGCGGACCAGTCCGTTTTGAATCCAGTTCAGATCCAGGAGCGTCGCGGCCTGCGGAAGAACTTCTTCGCTGCTCATCACCAGCTTGAGCAGCCATTGTTCCTGCGAACTCGGCTTCACCACCCTCCGAACCTCAGCCTCGGCTTCCTCCTCATCCTCGGCAAGCGACTGTTCGGATGACACCCGTTCAGGAGTCGCCTTAAGCTTGCGGAACTCCTGCCTTACCGCTTCCGCTGACACACCCAGGCGCAGGGCGGTCTTTTGGACGTATTTGTCGATCATGACCGAGTTGGCCGTTTTGTTCACCGCCATGCCCATGTCGCGCAGCACGGCGAGACGTCCTTTATCTGAATTTACATCGTTCTGCACACTAAGTCGGTCCAGGTAGAAATCAAAAAAACCTCCCGCCGATCGAACCAGCCGATCGAACGCCTCACCGCCGAACTCCTTGATGAAGCTGTCGGGATCATGCGGAGCGGGCACGACTGCAACGCGAATTGCCAATCCGGCTCCCAGTAAACTGTCGAGGATTCGCACCGCCGCATTCTGCCCCGCATTGTCGGAGTCGAAACAGAGCACCACTTCCTCCGCATAGCGTTTCAGCATGCGTGCGTGATCGGGAGTGAACGCGGTTCCCTGCGGAGCCACGATATTCCGCACTCCTCCCATGTAACAGGCAATGAGATCCAGCTGCCCTTCGCAAATGACGACGAAGCCTGCGTCTAAAATCGGCCGTTTCGTCTTATCGAGTCCGTAGAAAACCTTTCCTTTAGTGAAGATGGGCGTCTCCGGCGAGTTGACGTACTTGGCGGTTTTCTCGTCGCCCTGGAGGATGCGACCGCTGAATGCGATCACCCGTCCTTGCTCGTCGCAGATAGGGAACATGAGCCGTCCTCGGAACCGATCATAGTAACGATCCGTCTCCTCCTTCTTGAGGATCAGGCCAGCCTGCAGAGCCATCTCGAGATCGAAATCCTTGCTCTTGCACCAATTGACCGTGTCATCCCAAGCCTCGGGGGCGTAGCCCAGACGGAACAGCTTGATCGCCTCCTCCGTTACACCGCGCTGAGCGAGATAGTCCCGGGCGATCTGTCCCTGGGCTTCGCTGGATAGAGCGATCTGCCATCGGCGAGTGATCTGCTCGTGAATTTCCCGCAGGGTTTCCTTCACGTGCTGATTCCGATCAGGGCCCACTCCGCCTTCATATTGCAGCGGGATACTGGCGCGCTGAGCAAGCCGCTGGACGGCCTCCACGAAAGTCACGCTCTCGTAGTCCTGAACGAAACGGAAGACATCGCCGCCCTTGTGACATCCGAAACAGTGGAAGGCCTGACGAGAGGAACTGACATGGAAGCTCGGGCTTTTTTCGCGGTGAAAGGGGCAGACGGCGACAAAGCTGGCGCCGGCGCGTTTCAGCGGAAAGTAGGCACCAATGACTTCTATGATGTCACTCGCCGTCCGAACCTGCTCGATGAATGCTGCCCCGAAGAATCCGGCCATTCCCGCTAACTTAGGGTCCTGCTTTCCTAGTGATCAAGGATTTCGTACACCCGTTTCTCTCGCTTATGGGCGGAACTCTCGCCTGCGGCTGCACCGCCGCCAGGAGGCGTCGACTGGATCAGTAACCCGTCCATAAACTGCTCCACCCCGCGTCCGATGTACGAGAGCTGAAAAACGTCCGCCTGCAATTTATAGAGACGGAAGAAGCGGATACTTCCAAACGAATCCTCCTGCGACTTCTCTCGAGCCTTCACTTCGGTAGCGGTGTAGAGGCGGGCATGGATCAGGGACATCATTACCAAGGCAATACAGGCGAATCGAACGCCTCCCATTAACATCCCCGCGTAGTATTCTGCCCACCCAAACAGCTCACTGTGAGCCAGCTTCTCGCCAACCGAATATTTGATAGAGCTGAAAACCAGGCCGAACACGCAGACAATCGCGAGATAGACGATGACGTAGCTGGCGAGGGGCGAGAGGCTCGGGAGAGTCTGGCGGAGCAGATCAGCCAGCGGTCGATGGGTGAATCCGGCACCCGCCGCTATCAGCAGCCATTTCACGGCGTCTAGCAACTCGCCGGAGAGGCCGCGCTTGCGCCCCTGAAACACCCCCACAACGATAAATCCCAGGATGGCGATATCCACCCAGGCAATGGTCAAATCAGTCAAATACTTCATGGCACACGACACCTGTCACGGGTTCCATCGACTACCGGAAGCATTCTCTTAATTTCCTTCCCCTATCCTCCCTCTCCTCGCTAGTTTATCCCCATGGTATTCGGCAACTTCGGTCTGGCAGACGAAATCGTCCAAGGGGTAAAGGCGATGGGCTATACAGAGCCAACCCCGATTCAGCTGCGGGCCATTCCCATTCTGATGGAAGGCCACGATCTGATCGGTAGCGCCCAGACCGGCACCGGGAAGACGGCTGCGTTCGCACTGCCGTTTCTCTCCAAACTCGTTGCTGCGCAAGCCCAGACCCCGCGAATGCTGATTCTGGAGCCCACCCGAGAGCTCGCGGCTCAGGTGGAAACCGCCATGCGTGATTTCGCTCGATTCACCTCGCTCCGCGTCAGTGTCATGTTCGGTGGCGTCGGCTACGGAAAGCAGCGGGAAGATATCAAACGCGGGATCGACATTCTGGTGGCCACTCCCGGCCGATTGCTTGATCACATCGGTCAACGGAGCATTCAGCTCGATGGCGTACAGCATTTGGTGCTGGATGAGGCGGATCGAATGCTCGACATGGGCTTCCTGCCAGATGTGCGCAAGATCGTCGAAAAATGTCCGCGTAAACGCCAAACCGCCCTCTTCTCCGCGACCGTGCCACCGCAGATCGAGACGCTCATCCAGTGGGCGATGAACAATCCGCAGACAGTTGAGATCGGGGCACGAAGAACCCCGGCCGAAACCGTCAAGCATGTGGTGTATCCGGTGGCGGATGCCCAGAAGAAGGATCTTCTGATCGAACTTCTCACACGAGTAAAGTTCGAGTCGGTGATCATTTTTTGCAGAACCAAGGACCGCGCCGACAACGTGGCCAGCCTTCTGAAGAACAAGCAGCACGCGGTCGCGGTCTTGCACTCGAATCGCACACAGCAGGAACGCGAGCGAGCGCTGAGCGGATTCCGCGACGGAAAGTTTGAGGTACTGGTGGCCACCGACATCGCCTCACGAGGGCTTGATATCGCCGATGTGAGCCATGTGGTGAACTACGATGTTCCTCAGCATCCTGAGGACTATGTGCACCGTATCGGCCGCACCGGACGCGCCCAAGCGAGCGGCGATGCCATGACCCTCATGGTCGCCGAGGACCGCCAGCATATGGCCGCCATCGAAAGATTCATCGGACAGAAAATCGAACGGATCAAAATGGAAGGCTTCGATTATACCTACACCTCGCTCTTCGATGACGATGACACGCGCCCGGCGCATGAAACCAAGTTTCGCGCAGTGCGTCTCTCAGGCGGATATTATTTCGGACCGGCCAAGCGACGCCGACGTTAGAGGACTTGGGCCGAGCGGGGCTTCCAACCCCGAGGTGGATCTGCACCCGATGCGATGAACTTTTGGCCCAATATCAGCAAGAAATGCCCTCGACGCTCCTCCGAGCCCTGCTACATTCACGCCTGATTTATGTCAATTCCAGCACCTGCTGTACCCAAAAAAATCAATCTGCGCCGACCCGACATCATGACGGCGGTTCAGGCGCAAGTGGTGGCTCATTACACCAGTCCGCTGGTGGAACGTATCCGCGCGGCAGGAGGCACGCTCACGCTAGGAGATCTCACCATCCGTCTGGCGAAGGAGTTCGGGTTTTGCTACGGCGTGGAGCGCGCCATCGATCTCGCTTATGCGGCGGTTAAGGCCTATCCCGATCGTCGCATCGTTCTGTTGGGCGAGATCATCCATAATCCGGAGGTAAACGATCAGATCCGCCGGATGGGGATCGTGACCATCACCAGCAAACCGAGCGACGAAGAAATCGCCCAGCTTCAGCCCGAGGACATCGTCATCATTCCCGCGTTCGGCACCGAGGTTGCCACGCGTCGCAAGTTGGAGGCACGAGGCTGCGAGTTTGTCGACACCACCTGCGGAGACGTGATGAGTGTCTGGAAGCGAGTTCGGCAGTACTCAAAAGAGTCCGTGACGAGCATCATCCATGGAAAGGCGTGGCATGAAGAAACGCTGGCCACGAGCAGTCAGGCTACCGCCAAACCTGGGGGACATTACCTCGTGGTGTACAACCTGGGGGAAACCGATTACGTTTGCCGCTATATCCTTGAGGGAGGGGACAAACAGGAGTTTCTCGAGAAGTTCAAGGGGGCGCATTCTCCAGACTTCGATCCGGACGTTCATCTGCAGGCCGTCGGCGTGGCCAACCAGACCACCATGCTGCGAGGTGAAACCGAAGAAGTGCAACGTCGCTTTCGAACGGTGATGGAAACCAAGTATGGGGTTGAGAATGTCAGTTCTCATTTTCGTTTTTTCGACACGATCTGTGGAGCGACTCAGGATCGCCAGGATGCCTTGGAGAAGCTACTTCGCGAGCCGCTGGATCTGCTGATCGTAATCGGAGGCTATAACTCCTCGAACACATCCCACCTCGCTGAGATGGGCGAGGAAAGATTGGCGACCTACTTCATCAAGAACGCCGCTAAAATGGCGAGCGACGACCTGATCGTTCATTACGACCTGCATCAACAGAAAGAGGTGGAAACCCGAGATTGGCTCCCGTCCCGGAAATTGACGGTCGGGATCACCGCCGGTGCCTCCTGTCCGAACAATCTCATCGAGGATACCATTCGACGTCTGTTCGACCTTCGCTGTGTATCCCTGGCCGAGTACCCCGTAATCAACTAATCTTCGATGCCCGTTCCGTGTACGCGTGAAGAGCTGGAGCAGCGTGAGCGAGGTTTTCTCGCACCTTTCGCGCAGCTGAGCTCCGAGACCCGAGGAAGGGTCTATTCGGAGGAGCTGCCCGAATGGAGGACACATTTCCAACGCGACCGAGATCGCGTGATTCACTCGCGGGCATTTCGCCGACTGGAATATAAGACCCAGGTATTTCTGAACGGAACGGGCGACCATCTTCGAACCCGGCTCACGCACACCATGGAGGTGGCCGGCATCTCGAGGAACATTACCCGCGCTCTTCGACTGAACGAGGATCTCACCGAAACCATTGCCCTGGCTCACGATCTCGGCCATTCGCCTTTCGGACACAAGGGCGAGGATGCACTGAACGAAGTGATGCGTGAGCACGGCGGGTTCGAGCACAATCGACAGAGCCTGCGCGTGGTAGAGGAGATCGAGCAGAAGTATCCAGGATTTCCGGGTCTCAACCTGACCTGGGAAACGCGTGAGGGCCTCGCCAAGCACGAACCCCTGTCCGCGCTTCCGAACTCACCCCTGAAGTTTGAAGCGCCTTGCTCCTCGCTGGAGGCTCAGGTGGCTAACCTCGCCGATGAAATTGCTTATTATAGCCATGATCTCGATGACGGGCTGGACTGGGGACTGCTCTCCGAAACGCACCTCACGCGCAATGTAAAAATCTGGAAAGAGGCAGCGCAAACGGTGAGGAAGCAGCACGGGCAGCTCGCCGACGAATGCCGACGCTATTTTATCATCCGATGCTTAATTGACAGTCAGGTAAAGGATGTGGTGTTCACGACCCAGGAGCGCATCGCGGCCGCAGGGGTTACGAGTGCCGATGACGCCCGCCGGCAGAAGAAGCCTCTGGTGCGCTACAGCCCGGAACGCCGAGTGTTGAACCTGGAACTGAGGCAATACCTTTACGAGAACCTCTATTACAATCCGGTGGTGCATGAGCCGAACCTGCGCGCGGTAAGAATGCTGAAAGCCATGTTCCAGTATCTGATGGAACATCGGAAAGAGCTCGGGGACTTCGTTCGACGAAGAGCACGCCGCATAGGATGGCATCGGGCAGTCTGCGATTATCTGTCAGGAATGACCGATCGCTATGTGATGCAGGAATACGAACGGCTATTCGGTCCACCTCAACCCGTGGCGCGCAGCCGAAAAGCGAAGGCGTAGCAACCGCACGACCGCAGGGCTCACCTGACCGAGTGGGCTAGGAGCGAGTCAGGATAGCAGACTCGGGATGTCTGCGACCTTTCGCGGAATCGTTTCCAATCTCACTCCCACGCTCAGAAAATCCCGGCTTCTCCCATGATCTTTGTCCCATCGATGCTGGACATACCCCCCGCCAGAAGCTTCTCGCGAGGGTCGGCATATCCAGGGATGATTCGCTGCACTTGAGCCGGCGTGGCTCCAAGATGCTTTCCGATAATTTCACCCAGGATCGAGCGATAGTCATAAGCCCGCCTGAGGTATCGATTGGACGCTCCGAACATCGAACCATCCACCCCTCCGGCTTGGTCCGCCGGGCCCGGGATCCAGGGCACCAGGTCCGTGGGATGGCAACCATAGACACCGGATCGGCCGTTTCTTGAGCCTTTCACCGAGCCTCCCGCCACCCACATCAATCCGGCCTCGGCATGGTCCGTACCTCCGCCAGAATTCTGCACGGTGGTGCGCCCGAACTCGGTGAGCGTGACAATCACGACATTCTTCCAGTTCGTCTTGTCTCCGTAGCGGTTGAAATACTTTCGCAGCGCGTAGATGGCCCAACCGATACGTCGAAGGAGATTGGGCTGGGCCCCGGTCGGACCGCCCTGGTTGGAGTGAGTGTCGAAACCGTCCAACTGCGTGCCCGCTACAATCGCGTCCGTCTTATTGAGCAGAATCGCTGCAGCTTTCAGATTGGTGAAGAAGTCGGTCGAGGTCCCATCGTTGGGAACCACATATTTCGCTGGGTCCTTCGCACCCCCAGGCCGAGTCCAGCCGCCGTTCAACGCGGCTTGCGTCGGGAATAGATAATATCCCTGGTTTCCGTTGGCATTGAACCAGTCGGTGTCGCCATCAGTGACGGTGTCATCGCGAAACACGTTTCCGGCGTCAGTGAAATTCGGACGGATGGTATCAAACACATCCAGCGTCTGATTGAGATTTTCATACTGCAGCCGCAGAAATTCGCGGTCGCGCTTGGGTGAAAACGGCTGTTGGTTCAGCTCTTTGAGGAAGTCCGCGCTCTTGGATCGACCGAGCTTCCCCGGTAGACCGAGCAGCGCGTAACGGTCAGTGCTGTTGATATTGGTCATCGCTGCGGCCGAACCCCGCAGAATCATCGGCAGAGAGCGCTGCACGGAAACGCCCGTGAACGGCGAGGAGTTCGCCAAACCAGATTCGATCATCGCACGATAAAAAATACCGTCGCGAACCGAGCTGCTGTAAGGCGCTCCGTTCTCCCAGAAATTCTGGGAATCGAAGTGAGAACGCGATTGTTTGGGATATCCAACTCGATGCACAAGACCGAGCTCACCGGCATTGTAGACCGGGGCCAGAAACTTGAGGGCGGGATGCAGCGCAGCGAAACCATTGCCCAGGCTGATCGCTTTGTCGTAGCTAAAGGTGGGATCGGCAGAGCCTCTGGCAGTAGCCGTCAATGCATCACGGAATTGGGTCGGATCAAAGGCTGAGCCGTTCTTGCCGTAGTCCACTCCGTCTTCT
>JAYTTC010000098.1:0-9605 GCA_043745255.1 Verrucomicrobiales bacterium | reverse complement strand
TTCTTCATGAGTGATAAATTTTTGACCGCGTATAACATCGAGAACCTGTTTCGCCGCACCGCCCTGTTTGGAGTTCTCAGCATCGGGGTCGCCTTCGTCATCATCACCAGCGGAATCGATCTCTCCATCGGATCGGTCGTCTGCCTGGTGGGAGTTGGCCTTCCCTGGATGTTGACGGTTCTCAAGCTTCCGCTCGCGCTGGCGCTTCTGATTGCGTTGGCAGTGTCGCTCGGCATCGGCTGTCTCCACGGGCTGCTGATCACTCGACTGCGAATCCAGCCCTTTGTGGTTACCCTCTGCGGCTTGCTGATCTATCGCGGAGTGGCGCGGGGAATTACCCGGGACCAAACGGGGGGGTTCGGGAACGACTTCAAGGAGCTCCGGTGGTTGGCGACGCTCAAGATTTCTATTCCGGGAGTCGATAGTTTCGGGATTCCTTTCCCCTGCGTGATTCTGCTGGGGGTGGCGGTGATAGCGGCGATTTTTCTGAACCAGACTATCTACGGTCGCTATCTCATGGCCTTGGGCCGTAACGAGGACGCCGCGCGCTACAGCGGCATCCGAACCGAGCGGATGATCCTTCTCGCCTATGTGATCTGCTCGCTGCTTGCCGGGCTGGGAGGAATGTTGTTCGTCCTCGACGTTAATTCGGCTCAACCTGCCGATTTTGGCAATTTCTACGAGTTGTATGCCATCGCGGCGGCCGTCCTCGGTGGATGCAGCCTGCGGGGAGGGCAGGGCACCATCACCGGCGTGATTTTGGGCACCGCTCTCATGCAGGTGCTGCGCACGATGATCACGCTGGTTGATGCGATGCCCAAGAATATCGAGTATGCCATCATCGGCGCGGTGATTCTCGGCGGGGTGATTGCGGATGAATTGGTGAAGCGTGTGGTGGCTCGCCGAAAAGCGGCCCGGCAGCTTCGGGCTTGATCGCTACATCTGATGGTTGTCTCCCGGATTCTTTTCGCTATTGTCTCGCCGCGATGTGCATCCGACTCCCGATTTTCACCGGACGCGCCATGAGTAGGTTCTGCTCTTACTGGCCCAGTCTTCTCGTTCTGGCGCTCGGACTGGCTTCTCTGCCTGCGGCGGAGCTGGTTCCTGCGGAGCTGATGGAGCGCGGTAGAACGGTCTACCAACAAAACTGCTTCATTTGCCATCAATTCAATGGCGAAGGATTGCCCGGGGCCTATCCCCCATTGGCGAAGTCGGACTATTTGATGGAGAATCGCGAGCGATCCATTCGAGTGCTGCTTGAAGGGCTGTCCGGTGAGATCCGCGTGAATAAACGTCGTTTTGCCGGCGCGATGCAGCCAATGCTTTTAAACGATGAGCAACTCGCGGACGTGTTGACCTTTGTTCACAACAGCTGGGGCAATCAGGGCGCGCCGGTCACGGTGGAGGAAGTGAAGAAGGTGCGATCCAAGACCGCTTATAAGACGTTCGAGGCCCTGGTCGCGGCCAGCCAATATCCGCCTCTTCCAAAGCCTCCGGAAGGTTTTCAACTGCGCGAAGTGGTCCGGATGCCCGCCAATCCCCTTCGCATTGCGAGCGACGGAACGGGAGATTCACTTTACGTGCTCACAGGGAACAATGGGGATGTGTGGCGAGTGGATCCCGCGACTGGGATTCTTCGGCAAACGCTCTGGGGCAGCAAATATTTGGAGAAGCACCCGGGGGATTTGGGAGGGCCGGCGATCCTGGTGGCGATGGCCATGGATAAGGAGAGGCGATTGTATATCGGAGTGAACCAACAGAATCGAAATCCTGAACATTTCCCCAACCAGAACGTGGTGACGATCTATCGAACGACCAGCGTGCTGGGGGGAGATCCAGTGGATCCCAAGCCGTGGTTTCAAACCAATTATCCAGGGAACGCCGCGTTTCTGCATGGACTCGAAGGCATGACCTTTGGTCCGGATGGATTGCTGTATGTCTCGAACGGTGCGCGCACGGATGCCAATCAAGGGGGCGGCGAGCCCGAATGGTATGGCAAGGGCGAGACCGAACTCACCTCCGCATTGTGGCGGATCGATCCCAAGGTGGACCATCCGCCGTTGGAGGTTTTCGCGAAGGGCATTCGGAATGGCTACGGTCTCTGTTTCTCTGATAAGGGTGAGCTGTTCGAGAGCGAGAACGGCCCAGACGCGCATGCTCCGGAAGAACTGAACTTGATCGAGAAGGGAAAACACTACGGATTTCCGTATCAATTCGCGGACTGGAAGCAGAAGGCCTATGGCCACACGCCCGATGCGCCGGCCGGACTCACGTTCACACTTCCAATCGCGAACCTGGGTCCGGATGGTGGCTATGACGGGACCCCACTCTACTCCTTCGATCCGCACTCCTCACCGGGAGGGATCACCTGGCTGGGGGATGACTTCCCAGAAGGGTGGCGCGGCACCTTGCTGATGACTCGATTCGGAAATTTCATTCGAGATCGGAAGGAAAGCTCTGGGTTCGATCTCTTGCAAATCAAGCTGCACAAGAATGGCTCGGGCATTTACGAGGCGAACGTCTACACCGTGTTGGCTCCGCTCGGTCGTCCGAACGATGTGCATCTCAGTGGACGCGGAAAGATTTACATCTCGGAGTACGGTCGCGCCACTCGGAGCACTCAGTCCTACACGCTTCCCGGGCGAATCATCGAGCTCTCGGTGAAGCCAGCAGGTCAGTGATCGAGTGTCGGTCGACTCGCGCGTCACGCTCGTCGTCGGCGCAGAGTTCCGAGGCTCAACACCAGACCGCCGGTCACCACAATCGAGAGCCAGGCGAGTGTTCGATCGATTGGCAGATGACCCGTGGTGACGATCGACAGCTCACCCTGAATCATCGCCTCGGGTCCCGGCGTGGGCGCAGAGGCGAGCACGACACCGTCGGGGCTGACAAGTTGAGAGATTCCAGAGCTGGCCACTCGAAGAATACTCACGCCATATTCACGCGCCCGCACGGGTGCCACTAGAGAATGGAGCTGGTGCTGGTGAGTTCCCCAGCCGATGGAATCCATGGTGGGAATGATCAAGGCCTGAGCTCCCCGCTTCCGCTCAGCCCTACTGGGGAACAGGACTGACAACATCCGAGTTAACCAGCCGCTTCCGGCCGCCTTCATGAGCAAGCTGGCAAACCGCTTGATGCAAGGCCTTGGCCATCTGTTTGCGATTCAAGCCCTCGGGAACCGCAGATCCGAAGCGAACCTGTGCGTGAATTTCAGGGAGGGTGAAGAGGTGCAGCAGATGGGGAAGGAAGGTCATTTCCTTCCAGTAGGCCACCTCTTCAGAAGCATCTCCTCCTGGAACCTGGTAACCGATCCATGCCGGTGCCGCGCTCCATCGGTTGGCGGCCGCGGGCTCGAAGAGCGAGGAGTGAAAGGGGAGTACCCGATCCCCTCCGGAGCTGGTGCCTTCTGGAAAGAGCGTCACCACGAAACCGCCTTCAATGATCGGCGCAAAGGCTGCGGCGAGACGTTTCACGTCGGCGCGCTGTTCCCGGTTGATGAATAGAGTGCCTGCGCAAACCACCATCTGTCCAACGATCGGCCAACGTTTCACTTCGCTCTTGGAAACAAAAACCAGTGGCTGACAGGCAGCCAGCACCACGATGTCGAGATAGCTGAGGTGATTGCAGGCCAGCAGTCCACGTGTGGGTGGGGTTCCGTGCACGGTGATCTGGATATTCAGCAGGCGTTGCAGCTGGCATCCCCAAAAATGGGTCCACGCAGTCCGCCGATGTCGATCCCCTGCACGACCCAAAAGCCAGAGGCGTAGCACGAAATCAAGACAGCAACAGAGGGCAATCGCGCAGAATCCCGCGAAGCGACAGAGGAGGCGGAGAAACCTCGACATGGTGAGTGTGAAGCAGAGTTGACAGGCCGCGGTGTGAGTTCCTAGGTGAGATACTTGAGGACCGTGCTCCGAGGTAAATCATCCAGATCAAGCAAGGTCAGGAAGTCGATCGTCTTGAACTCGCGATCAATCGCCGGTGGGCTGCAGATGCGCGCTCCGATTGAGAGATAGGCTAGCAGCAGCTTGGGAACCTTTGGTGACCGCTCGGCCGTCACATCCAGGGGGCAAACATAAGGAAGCTGGGGATTCGTGCGCCATTCGATCGGAGCAAGGTAACTTCGCTCGAGATCGGAATACATCGCCGCTCCGACACTTGGATCCTGGGAAGTGAGGGAGCTGCAGCCGATCAGATAGCGTCCGCCGTTTTCCCGCGCATAGTTGGAGATGCCCTTCCACAGAAGTCCAAGGACGGCGAGATTCCGATGCTCGGAGTGGACGCAGGCGCGTCCGAGCTCAACGATCTGGCCTCGGTTCGTTTCAAACGGGGAAAAATCAAATTCCTGCTCGCTGTAGTATCCCCGTCGCGCTTTGGCGGTCGCGCCGGTCTGCAGACGGTAGGTGCCCACCACTTCCTGCGAGCGAGTGTCTTCCACCAAGAGGTGATCACACACCTCGTCGAAGGGATCGGCGTCACGACAGGTGGCGTAAGAGCTGTCGAGGCCTTCGTGCAGTTCCAGGTTGAAAACAAGAAATCGGAGCGTCTGAGCCGCCTGAATGTCCTTCACCGAAGCAGCGAGGCGCAAAATGTAGTGAGACCGAGCTTCGCTACGAGCGAGAATCCGATCCCCCATTTTTGGGGTCGGACCGGCGTTCGCGATGGGGGCGGTGTTGTCTTCGATTTTCAACTGTACAGAGGCTGGCGCTGAATAGGGCGACAGACGCGTTTGTGGAGTTTTCCGAGGGGCCAGGAATTAGTCAATGGGAGATTCTAGCCGAGGTTTCCTCGGAATCTGCAGTGAGGTCCTTGCCTCAAACGGAGTTTGCGGGTTGGGTTCATCCTTTCCCAAATCGTTTGTGCTGGTAGGTTTCGGGCGCGATATGAAGCTGATTAAACTCGCTGCAGCGGTGCTGAACCAGACGCCGCTCGACTGGCGTGGCAACCAAGCGAACATCCTTGGGGCCATCGCCGAGGCGCGAGTCCAAGGTGTGTCCGTGCTTTGCCTGCCGGAACTTTGCATCACCGGTTACGGTTGCGAGGATGCTTTCCATTCTCCCGGCGTCCACCGGATGGCGTTGCGCGTGCTTAGGGAATGCCTTCCCGCGACTCAAGGGATGGTGGTGTCCTTTGGACTTCCAATTCTTCACCAGAACGGATTGTTCAACACGGCCTGCATGGTGGCTGATGGCCGGATCTTGGGGTTTGTGGCGAAGCGCTTCCTCGCCGGTGATGGGATCCACTACGAGCCGCGCTGGTTCAAAGCCTGGCCAGCCGGCGTCCGAAACACGGCAGTGGTGGAGGGCGTGAGCTATCCGCTGGGGGACCTCTACTTCGACTTGGGCGGAGTGAAGTATGGATTCGAGATCTGCGAGGATGCCTGGGTAGCCAACCGTCCCGGCACCCAGCTGGCTCTGAAGGGCGTGGATGTTATTCTCAATCCTAGCGCGAGCCACTTTGCGTTCGGGAAGATCGAGGTGCGGAAGCGTTTTGTGTTGGAGGGGTCAAGAGCGTTTGGAGTGAGTTACGTCTACGCGAACCTGTTAGGGAACGAGGCAGGCCGTGCGATCTATGATGGCGAGGCGATGATCGCCAGCGGCGGGCGATTGATTGCCGAAGGCCCTCGTTTCTCCTACGCAGACTTTCTCGTCACCTGTGCCATCGTAGATGTCGATGCCACCCGGATGAATCAATCGCGCACGGCGAGCTATGAGCCTCATCTCACGGAACAATCCGATGACTGTGTATCGGCTCCCTTCCTCTATCCCGCGCTGTCGCCCCAGTCTGTTCCACAGCGGCTGGCTCCCTGGGAGAGCTCTCCGCTCATCAAGGAGGAGGAGTTCGCGCGGGCGGTGCCGCTGGCGCTGTTTGACTATCTGCGCAAGAGCCGGTCAAACGGATTTGTGGTTTCGCTCAGCGGGGGTGCGGACTCCTCCGCCATTACCTGTCTGGTTTCGTTGATGGTTGGGTTTGGGCTGGCGGACTTGGGAGTGGAGCGCTTTCGTCAGAAGCTTTCGTACCTTCCCGCGCTGTCGGGATGTGGTAGCGCACGCGATTTCGTTCGCGCCTTGCTCACCACGGCTTACCAGTCCACCCGCAATAGCGGACCTGTGACCCGCGATGCCGCGCGGACCGTATCCAAGGCGGTGGGGGCTGAGCACCTGGAGTTTGATGTTTCGGCTCTCCACGAAGGGTACGTTGCCATGGTTTCAGGTGCGCTACGGCGTGAGCTGAATTGGCAGCAGGATGATCTCGCGCTGCAGAATATTCAGGCGCGAGTTCGATCACCGGGAATCTGGCTGCTCACGAATGTGAAGGGGGCTTTGCTGCTCTCCACCAGCAATCGCTCGGAGGCTGCGGTGGGCTATGCCACCATGGACGGGGATACCAGCGGAGGACTGAGTCCCATCGCTGGAATCGACAAAGCCTTCCTGCGGGAATGGCTGGTCTGGCTGGAGAAACAGGGTCCAATCGGGCTGCATTCCATTCCCGAACTCGCGGTGGTTAACGCACAGGCTCCAACGGCGGAGCTCCGCCCAGCCACATCGCAGCAGACTGACGAGGCGGATCTGATGCCTTACCCGCTTCTGGACGCGATCGAGCGCGCGGCGATTCGCGACAAGCAGATTCCACTCGAGGTTTTCCTGCAGATGCGTTTGAACTTTCCGCAGTATGAACGGAGGCAGCTCGGCATCTGGGTGGAGCGGTTCTTTAGACTGTGGTGCCGGAACCAATGGAAACGTGAGCGCTATGCGCCTTCGTTCCATGTCGACGATGAGAATCTGGATCCCAAGACCTGGTGTCGTTTTCCAATTCTCTCCGGCGGGTTTGAAGTGGAGCTGCAGGAGCTTCGCGAGGCTCTGGAGAGGAATGAGTAGATATTTCCTTCGGAAAAGGGAGCAGGTCCCCTGATGATTTCATTGAACAGGGAGAAGGGCAACACGGGCCAGTTCTGACGCGGCCGAGTGGGTTTCCTCAAAATCAGGCAGCCGGATTTTGAATTCTAGCAGGCCGACATCCAGACCAGCGCAGGCATCCTTGCCCGCAGTTCCTTCACATAGAGTTCGTCTGGATCAATCAGGGCCGGTGCAGCCTTGGAGGGAAAGAGACGAAGGTAAAAATCACCGGCCGCGTCAGGCAAAGGTGTTTGATCGAGAAGCTTGGCGAGCCGTTTGCGATCGCTTCCCAGCGGGTCCGCCACTTCGTCGCTGGTATCCTCCAGAAAGGCCTTCAGCTCCTTGCGGATCACCCCATGCTCGGTCCCGCAGCGACCGCGGGCACGGGAATCGCGAAGGCACTGGTCACCGCCGTTTTCTCGGCGAGAAGCACATCGATTCGTCCTCCAAGTTTGATGAGCCCTCTAGCGAGGAAAATAGCGAGTGATGCGGCATCGGTGCTGATCATAGGTCAAGGGTTCATCTCCAATTCTTTAATCAAGAAAGCCAGGATATCCGCCGCCTCTTCGATACTCTTCGCGGTGGGTTTTCCCGCTCCGTGGCCTGCCTTGGTCTCAATGCGGATCAGCACTGGATGCGGCCCTTTGTGATATTCCTGAAGACGCGCCAGGAACTTGAAGCTGTGGGCCGGCACGACACGATCATCGTGGTCTGCCGTGGTGACCAGGGTCGCCGGGTAGTGCACTCCGGGCTTCAGGTTATGATACGGGGAATAGGCATAGAGCGCCTTGAACTGCGCCGCATCGTCCGATGATCCGTAATCCGAAGCCCATGCCCATCCGATGGTGAACTTTTGGAAACGGAGCATGTCCATCACGCCCACGGCTGGAAGCGCGGCGCGAAACAGATCCGGCCGCTGAGTCATGCAGGCACCCACCAGCAATCCTCCATTGCTCCCGCCCGAGATCGCGAGTTTCTTCGCTGAGGTGTAATGATTGGCGATCAGCCACTCCGCCGCTGAGATGAAGTCGTTGAACACATTCTGCTTGGTCAGCTTGGTTCCGGCTTGATGCCATTCCTCGCCGTATTCACCACCGCCCCGAAGGCTTGGAACCGCATACACCCCTCCGTGATCCATCCAGATCGGCAGCTTCACTTGAAATGCAGGAGTGAGGCTGATGTTGAATCCTCCGTACCCGTAGAGGAGCGTGGGGTTGTTTCCATCCAGCACCAGTCCCTTCTTGTGGGTGATGAACATCGGAATGCGGGTGCCGTCCTTGCTCTTGCAGAAGACCTGATGGGTCTCATAGAGCGCAGGATCGAATGCCACCTTCGGCTCGCGGAAAATGCTGCTTTTTCCGGTGATCAAATCGTAGCGATAGACTCGGCTGGGAACGGTGAAGCTGGTGAATGCGTAGAATGTTTCCGTGTCAATGCGTTCACCGCCAAACCCGCCGGCGCTCCCGATTCCAGGCAATTCCACTTCGCGAACGAAGGTTCCGCCGAGCGTGAACACTTTCACCTGGCTGTGCGCGTCCTTGAGATAATTGCAGACGAACTGGTTGTTCAGCACGCTCACCGATTGGAGCGTTTCCGCAGTCTGGGGGATCAGCTCACCCCACTGTCCTCGCGCCGCATTCCGAGTGTCGATGGAGATCAGCCGTCCACGCGGGGAATTGAGATCGGTGAGAAACCAGAAAACCGGCCCCTCATTTCCGACAAAATTGTAAGACGCATCGAAGTCGTTCAGAAGCTCCACCACCTTGCCGTCGGGCAACTGGAGATCGAGATAGAAAACTCGGTTCTTGGGATCGGTACCCTGGGAGACCTGGATCACCAGATAGCGACCCTCGTCAGTGACTTCAGCGCCGAAGCCCCATTCTTTTTGGTCGGCGCGCTGATAGACGAGTCGGTCCTCGGTTTGCGCGGCACCGATTCGGTGAAAGTAGAGCTTCTGGAAATAATTCACGCCTTTCAGAGTGTCGCCCGGTTTGGGCTCATCATAACGACTGTAGTAAAAACCCGTGCTGTCCTTGGTCCATGAAGCTCCCGAGAACTTAACCCATTTCAAATGATCGCTCAGATCCTTTCCGGTCCGGACATCGCGGACCTTCCACTCATTCCAATCGGAGCCCGCTGCGGCCAGTCCGTAGGCGATCAGATTTCCATCCTCGCTGACACGCATTCCCGCCAGCGCGACGGTTCCGTCCGGGCTGAGGGTGTTGGGATCAAGAAGGAGTCGCGGTTCGGCGTCGAGTCGGTCGAGGGTGTAGAGCACCGATTGGTTCTGCAGCCCATTGTTCTTGCTGATGAAATAGCGCGATCCTTTTCGCGAAGGGATCCCGTAGCGCTCGTAATTCCACAGTTGAGTGAGACGCTCCCTGAGCTCGCTGCGCTGGGGAATCTTGCCGAGGTACTCAGACGTGACCCGGTTCTGCGCCTCCACCCACGCTTTGGTGTCGGCGGCATTGTCGTCCTCCAGCCAGCGATACGGATCGGCGACCTGTGTTCCGTGGTAGGTATCAACCTGATCGACTTTGCGCGTGGGGGGGTAGTTCACGTGGTAATCTGGAGTCATACAGCCGGTCATGAGGAGGGCTGCGAGGCAGGGAATGAGGAATCGTTGCATAGCGTTGCTGGCAATTGCGGGGAAATTAGAACGAGAAGAGCCGAGGATCAATGCTGGAAGTCCCACAGGGTTTTGCTAGC
>JAYTTC010000097.1:0-2602 GCA_043745255.1 Verrucomicrobiales bacterium | reverse complement strand
TCTGCGCAGGCAAGGCTGAAGTTTTGACGGTGGTGGGGACCACCAGTTCGCGCTCCTCAGTAGCTTTCGACCTGGACGACGACGGGGATCTCGATCTGGTAACCAATGAATGGAACGATCATCCGCAAGTGCTGATCAGTAATTTGTCGGCGAGAAGACCGATCCACTTTCTGAAAGTGAAGCTCATCGGGAGGGCCCCGCCCGAAGGAGTTTCAAATCGAGACGGCCTGGGTGCCACAGTCAAGGTCCACTCTGGATCCAACACCTACTTCCGCTACAACGACGGCAAGTCCGGCTATCTCTCGCAGAGTTCCATGCCCCTTTACTTCGGCTTGGGCGCGGCAGCCACGGTGGATCGCATCGAAGTCATCTGGCCGTCCGGCAAGAAGCAGGTTCTGACGGAGGGGATTCGGGTCGATGCCTTGCTCACCCTTACCGAGCCCCTCTGATCAGGGCTTCTTCGCCAGAGGGCGGTAGCCGACTTGCTTGTATTCGGGTGACTCGGGCACAAACGATGCGCTGAACCGAGGCGGTGGTGCATGGGTTACATTGTTGGTAGTGGACACTTCATGGCGTAGATCGTGGAGCGTGCCGTTCAGGAAACATCCGGAAACCTTTGCTCCCGCGTTCACAGCGAGATCATAGCGAGGGAATCCTTTCAATCCAGTGTCCAGCTGGTTGTCGATGAAGATGCAGCCTTCGTAGCGGCTCTCACCCCCCATGTCATCCACTCCGTTTCGATTTCCGGTGAAGGTACAATTCCTTACGACGGCTCGTGATTTCCAAAAGAGCGTCAGAACACCGCTATTGACGAAGGGACGCTCACCCGAGGCCTTTGCCACCGGGTCCTCTCCGGTGTTGGAGACGTTCCCCACGAACAAACAATTGCTGATGCGAGCCGCACTTCCTGCCAGGAGATCGATGGCAGCGCCGGTCCCTTGAGCTCGGTTTCTTAGGAAGACACAATTCTCAATCGATACGGCGTCTTGCTTGAATCCCTGGTGTTGGACGGAGATGCCGGCACCACAGGGACTCGTGTAGTTGTCGACGATCTCGAGGTTCTGAAGGGTCGGATAGGATCGGCCAAAGATCTTAACGGCTCCGCCGTCGGAGTAGAAAAAAAAGTTTTTGGGAATGGTCGAGTTCGGCTCCATCTGCTTGGTCTGTTCCTGGGTCACAAAACCATTGGCACCCGTGAGTCGAAACCCTTTCAGAACGGTGTTGGAGGAAACCCCGTCACCAAAATAGACCACATGATTAACCACCGCTGGGAAACCGGGCTCGGAGGGGAAGGCCAATTGAGAATTGGCAGCTGTCAGTGTGACTGCCCCCTCTGCTTCAAGCTGAATGCCGTCGTGCATCTTGTTGAACCAAATCAGAGCCTGACGCTTACCCTCCGGACGATACTCGCCGGCGTGAACTCGAACGACCTTGTTCGTTCTGTTTGCGGCGGCCTGGTTGAGGGCATCCTGGATGTCATCGCCTGGAAACACATGGTAGCCTTCCTCCGACAGGCTGATGGTGGCAGTCAGTCGCACAGCCGACAATCCCACCCACAACGAAACTCCGGCGATCATTCGTTTCATCCGGCTCGAAGTGTCCGCTCCGTCTGCCGAATCGCACAAGCCATTTTCGGAAGTCACGTTTTACTCAAAGCCTCCGCCGCGCGGGTCAAAACGATTCATGGCTACCCTGCCTCGATCTCATAAAGTGGCTCGTCGTCTTTGTTCTGATGGTGAGAAGCCGCATCCTGTCTCATTGAATTCGGTGCGGTTAAATCCTAACCCGATAGCCCCTCAGACTTCTGGCCACATTCTCCAGGCGAGTCGCCACAACTCCCTTGACAGTCCGGTGGCAGATCGCTACCCATATTATTCGTTACAGACCGTAAACCCAACTACCTATTAGTATGCGCAAGAAGCCTCTCTGTTTGTTACTAATGACCCTCGCGTTCGTTCCGCTGAGCCGAGCGAACGATATTGAACCCACCAAGGAATTTTACACCGTCGTACCCACTCCCAAGCCCATCGTGCTTGACGGGAGTCTTTCGGAATGGGGCGGAGTTCCCGTGCTAGCGGATCCCAAATTTGCCATTCCCAAGGGATCTGGCGCTGGCGGCACCTATGTCCTGTTCGAGGAGTATGCTGGCGGTACTTGGAGCGGACCCGATGATCAAACCTCAGCGGTGCAGATCGTCTATGATGCCGACAACGTGTATTTCGGTTTCGTTGTCACCGACGACTATCATGAAAACGCGGCGAACAGCGCTTGGAACGGCGATTCGATCCAGCTGATGATTGCGAACGCTGACCGTACGTCGCAGGTCGCTCTTTACAACTACGCGTTGGGCGGCGTCGAAGGTAACATTGGCGCTGTGATCGTGAATCACGAGGCTGGACCCGGCGGAACGGAAGCGGTCATCACACGCGACGCGGTCACCAAGCGTACCACCTACGAAATCAAGCTCCCCAAGGCGTCCCTCGGTTTGGAGACACTCGGAGGGGGTGTCCAATTCGGCCTGGGAATGGCGATCAACGATGGTGACGAACTTACCCCAGGACAACGAGGATGGGGTGGACTAGGCGCTCACTCGATCGTTTTC
>JAYTTC010000096.1:0-2606 GCA_043745255.1 Verrucomicrobiales bacterium | reverse complement strand
TTGCGGACCGAACTTGACCCAGTCCACCAGGGTCCGAACACCGTTTGGAAGAACACCCGTGAGGAAAACCTCATCACCCCCCGCATCCAACTGGAAGGGGGCATGCCATGCCAGATGCGACTTCGGATCCAGCGTCCCGTTGTCTTGATTCGCACGACCTGGGCTCGGATAAGGGTTCACCACCCATCCTGTGGAGCCATCCTGAAACCGCGCGAACGAGTGATCCGAATCCTGCGCCGGAAAGGAAACCCTATCCACACGCTCCCCTGCGCGGTTGAATAGCTCCACAGTCCCTCCCTCGGCAGGCAATGGAAAACCGGTATGATATGCCGTGCGCCTCTTATCGGTGCAGATGATCAGAAGATGGCTTTTCGCTGGCATCAGCGCCTGCTCGGGAAAGCTGTAATGATTGGTGATCGCGAGCCCGGAGGCATTTGTATGTAGGACCTGGACCGACCAGCCAACCAGCCCCTGGGTAAGACCGGCCCCGTTGAAGAGTTCCAGCCAATCCGAGGTGCGATCCCCGTCTTGAGCCAAGGGCAGGCCGGTATTTGACGCCATGACTTCGTTAATCGTCACCTGATTGGCAACGTCGCGACTTCCTCCATCCAGCGCGCTCGGCACCAGCCGCGAAGCCCGACCGCTGAGGGCCGTCCAAAGCACTTCGCCGGTTCCCACTAGGTCCGCTTTCCCATCCCCATCCAAATCTCCCGTGGCGATGTAGCTGGCAGAGGGAACTCCGACGATGAGAGCGGGCTCCCATGGGGACTCGTCATTCTTGCGCACATAGAGAGTCAGTGTTTTAGAATCCGAATCTGCGACGGCCAGGTCCAGCCTCCCATCGCCATCAAAATCCCCTGTGGCGGTCGTAGTACCGCCCCCATCAAAAGAGTCACTCGTCTTTAGAGCGAAGGTCAGTCCTGGCCCTCCCAGGAAAAGAGCCGACTGGATAGTATTTGGGTTCCCCCAGGAGTCCTTTTGGATCCGCCAGACGAACGCTCATCTCGGCGGAGGCGATGTGCAACTGCCCGACGTCGTCCCTGCCGTCGTGATTGTAGTCGCGAACGTTCAGTCCAGAGACCGTCCCGTCCACGGCATACACTTGATCCAACGCGGCAAAAGTCGAGGCGGCTGGGAATCCTGGAATGATACTCACATCGAGCGAATATCGATTCACCACGGCAAGATCTGGGTGTCCATCACCGGTGAAGTCAGCGGCCTCAATCTCCCTTGGAAGTCGTCCTACGTTAATCTTCGGACCGGAGGTGAACACGCCATTGGTATTGTTGAAAAGCGTCACTCGCTCAAAAAAACGGAGCACCACCGCCAGGTCGTTCCAACCGTCGCCATTCCAGTCCACCAGCTTGATAGACCGTGGGCCTCCGGGAACATCGATGCGCGAAGCGTGGTCAAGCTCGAAGGTTCCAGTGGCGGTCTGGAACCTCCTGACCTCCAGATAGCTCCCATCCAGGCTCGTCGTAACGAGATCCGGAAC
Source organism: Verrucomicrobiales bacterium (assembly GCA_043745255.1). GTDB lineage: Bacteria > Verrucomicrobiota > Verrucomicrobiia > Limisphaerales > UBA11320 > UBA11320. The sequence continues at coordinate 1,111 of JAYTTC010000096.1, read as the reverse complement.
TCCGTCCGCGATGGGCCGGGAAACCGCTCCCACCGCGATCGCGTTCACATCCACATTTGTAAGCGTTCCCACGATTCGAAGCAGTCCCGCCTGGTCGGGAGAGATCACCCACAATCGATTGCAGCCTTCACCGTGAGCGGCGACCAGCGAATCTCTGCTCTGCCCAGGGGTGCGGAAGCGCTGCAAGAAGTAGGCCGGCTGAGGAAAGTTGTTACTGCTTCCGCACTGCCCAGCGTCGAGTTCGGGCAGCGCAGTCACAGCCGCGAACCCACCCTCCCCGAGGCCTCGATACTGTTGAAGCCCGCGATACACCCCAGCCACCCCCAGATCGAGGATCTCATCTCCGTCGAAATCTCCTACGACGAGGTCACGAGCGCCGATCCATGCGAAGAAAGGGTGATCCGCAAAAGCCCCCGCCCCCTGATTGAGGAAGACATGCACTATGCCGTCGAATGGCGAAACGGTCAGCAGATCGGGTCGGCCGTCTCGATTCACATCCGCGGCCACGATACCACGGAGCTCGTTGGTCCCGGTCGAGAGAAACAAGGGATCACGAAAACCCGAGGCCCCGGCGCTCAGGTACACCGTGACACTGCCATTCTTGTCACTGACCGCGAAGTCAGCGATGCCGTCTCCATTAAAATCAGCGGCGGCGATCCCCTTCGGCCCGCGATCCCCCTCCAGACCCGGAGCGGCACCCACTGGCAAGCGCGGCGCGAGCGATTTGAGATTCTCAAACAATTGTCCCGGCAGAAGGCCCGCCCACAGGCAGCCCGCAACCGCCAAGACCGACGCGGGAGGGACCCGAAGCCAGGAAAGTAGGGAGAACCTCAGGAGGGACGTCAGCCTCTCTCCCCGACACGTTGCAGACGCCCCGACCCCGTGGGGTGTGATTCAAAGTGGGTGAGAATGGAGTGTCGCAGATTCGAAGAGGTGGGGCGGGGATGGGCCGATACGGCCCACACTACAGAAGACAACCCCCGCAACGACGAGAGAACCGCAGGGACCGGCTTTAGCCGCGAAAAAGCGCAAGATACGCAGAAAAGAAGGGAACCCTGCACGGCCAATTTCTTTCCATCAGAGTCCGTCGGCCGCGGTTTCGAAATGACCT
>JAYTTC010000095.1:0-9633 GCA_043745255.1 Verrucomicrobiales bacterium | reverse complement strand
CGATCTTCTTGGTCGTCTTGTCGATGGCGGCATACAGATCGGCATCGGAGTCAGTAGCGAAAAGATCGGGGCCGCGCACTCCCAGGCGGATGGAGCAGTTGAACGCACGTTCCGGAGTCCGAGTGTGATCGTGCTCGAGCGAAACGCGGGCGTCGATGGCCCATCGATCGTAGTGCTCAAGTTTGTCGATTCGCGACAGAACATGCTCCTCGATTGCTTTTGTGAGCGTCAGGTTGTGTGTGGTGAGAATGAATTTCATAGGTTCATCAGGACTGTGTTTTTTAGGAAATTCCAGCGGAGATTCACGATTCGAGTTTTTTCAGCGAATGCGTGAGATAGGGCAGCAGCTGCTTTTTTCTGGAGACGATTCCGGGCAGCTCGTAGATGGCGCTCTCGAGCTCGGGATACTTGTCGAGCTCGATGTAGTCGATCTGTCGTCGAAACTCGGGCGTTCCCGCGATCAGCAGGAGCGAGGTCTGCAGGTCGACATCGGTTACCAACAGTGCGGCAAAGAAATAGCCGCTTTTAGAACGGTATTCGCTGAGGGCTTCCAACACCTCAAGCTTTCGCTCCCAAAAGTGGCCGAACCCAATCTCTTCAATCTGCGCCACGCTGAAGGTGCGGCCCTGCTCGTGGTATTCCTTGCAGTCGGCCGTGATCGCTTGCGACGCGGGCTTGGAGACTAGAACAGATCCCGTAGCGAAAAGTTTGTCGGTAAATTGCTTCGCGTTGACCCCGCTCGCTTTTTCAAGCCGAGCCAACACATCGCGATCACGCCCCGCGGTGGTGGGCGAGGTGAGATTCAGTGTGTCCGTCACCAAGCCCGCCAGCAAAAGTCCCGCAATCTCCTTGGGCATCTCAATGCCGTCTCGGAAGAAACAGTCGGCCACGATGGTGCTCGTGGATCCCACCGGCTCGTTGCGGAAGAGAATCGGCTGCTGGGTCGCCAGGGTGCCGATGCGGTGATGGTCAATGATCTCGATGATCTCGATTTCTTCCGCTCCCGCGACCGCCTGCGAAAGTTCGTTATGATCCACCAAAATCAGCTGCCGATCGACTTTCTTCAAGAAATCGGTTTTGGACAGGAATCCCACCATTCTCTGACGAGCATCCAGAACGGGAAACCCAAGGAAGTTGGAGGCCATTGCCCGCTTGGCCGTCTTCTCCAGGGACTCATCCTCGTAGAGGAAGAGGAGCTTGTCATGCATCATGTGATGCACATTAATCGCGGCGCGACAGAGCATCGCGGAAGTGACCGAGTCGTGCGAAGAAACGAGCAGCGTGACTTGCTGCTTTCGCGCGTAGTCCTCGATGGCCTGGGACACCGGCAGATCGCCCGTCACAACGACCGCTCGAACTCCTTCGTGAATCGCGCGATCCTGAATATCGAGCCGATCGCCCACGATGACGATCAGCCGTTCGACCTGATACTGTTTGAGGCGGAGGGCGAAGGATTCGAGGTTCATCGCGCCGACCATGAGGATCAGATCTTCCTCGTCCTCCATGTTCTTCCCCACCAGGACGCGCGCATTGAGCGTGGTGGCGATATTCTCCAGGCTGGCCTGCACTCGACGGGAGTCAAAGATGCGACTGCGAACCGGAAAGAAGAACTTGTTCATTTTGAACACCGAAACGAGGCCGGCACAGCCTCCTTCGGCGTCGAGAACCGGTAGCACTCGGATATTGTGCTCCTCCATGACCGACATCGCTTCCGCCGCTGTCGCTTTGCGAGTGACGCTGACCACGGCCGTGGCCATGACGTCGCGCACTTTTGGAGAGACGTCAGCCACGAAACGCGGGGGCGGAACACCAAAGGTTTTCAGGACGAAATCGATTCGGTCATTCGTGTCGCCGCAGCGTGCGGCGATCGCGTTAGCCATTCCGGTTCGCCGCTTGTATTCGGCGTAGCCAATGGCGGAACAGATCGCGTCTGTATCCGGGTTCCGGTGACCAATAACCAACACTTCGCTCATAGTTGATAGGTCGGTATCGACCCAAATTCTTCCGTTGAAGATCGTTCCGACGCCCCACTCTTACCTTGCCAGCGGTCCTCTCTGCAACACGCCTGTGCAGAATTTGATGGGCAACAAAAGGTCAACATCGGCATCAGGCCTCGCCCTGCCACCGCAGGAGACGTTCTTTCAGGGCCAAGATTTGGGAATGTTCCAAATCGATGCCCGGCCAGTCGCGAACCACCTGATCCCAGCTCGGGATCTCTCCCCAGGCACTGAGGGCAAAGACCTCGAGATAACGATCGCTTCGAATCCCAAGCTCACGGTTACGCCGGCGAAAGCGCGTCCTCAAAGTCTCCTTCCACTCGGCCTGATCCTTAGGCGCTGCCATCTGATGTCGACCCACCCAGGGGATCCATTCGACCACTTGAGACTGATGACACCAGCTGAGATCGCTCACCAGATCGAAGGTTTCCTCTGCGTCCACCGCGACGTCGTAGCTGTTCGCCCCGAACTGATAGCCGTCATAGGCATGCACGATAACGGGAACTTTGCAGGGAGTGGACCTTGTTTCATCCGCAGGAAACTCCGGAGTGAACGCATGCGGAACATTGAGCATGTAGGCTACACGGCGGACCGCCTCGGCCACGGTTTGGTGGTCATTGTGCAGCCCCGCCAAGGGATCCGTCACCAGGGGCGGACAGAAAAGATAGTCGGGCTCGAAGCTGCGGATCGCTTTCCAGAGGGCCGCCAGCAGTGGGATCGTGACTTGGAGGCAGGCCTCGCGAGGCTGTTGGCCATCGGGGAGGCGCAGGGCCTCGAACTCAAACTGTCCCAGTCGAGCCGCGCTTTCCTGTTCCTGGTAACGAAGTCGGCCGGTCTCTTCGCGGGTGCGGAACTGGTGTCCGGCTTTTCCGTCGGTGCACACCAGCACGCGAGCCCGAAGATCCTTGCCAAGTTTGCGGCGCCAGAGCTCGAAAAGTCCGGCGCTGGTGAACTCGTAGTCATCGTAGTGGGCGTGAACAAAAAGGATTCGCATGGTTTGCGCGGGGAGAGGTCTGAAGTGCGTTGTGGAGACGGCCTCGAGGCTCAGTCACAGAATGACATCGTTGTATAAAAGCCATTGCTATCGAGCTCCCGACCTTCGCTGCACGGTTCGGCCTCGTTGCATCCGGCTGCGAAGGAAATCAAACAGAGCGTTCTCCATCGGACGGTCCGAAACAATCTGGTTGTACACCACGCCGTGGCGCTCACAGAGTTTTCTCAACGCGACATTGTGAGCGGAGAAGCGCTCCTGATACGAGCTGCGGGCGACGTCAGGGTCGATGTAGAGTTCGCTGTCGGTCTCGAGGTCTCTGAAAAGGGAAGCGGTCTTGAAGGCCAAGCTGAGTTCCGCCGGGTCGAGAACCTGGAATACCACCACATCGTGTCCGCTGGCGGCGAGTATTCCCAAGCTTCGGTCCAACGCATCGATGGGGCCGAGCATGTCCGAAATCAGTATCATGAGCCCGCGCCGCCGCACCAGTTCTGCGATGCGTTGCAGGGGCGCGATCAGATCGGTGGAAACCCCGCTCGCGGGTTTTTCCAAAGCCAGCATCAGCTGTCGGAGATGCCCGCGTCGTGAACGGGCGGGGAGGTAGTCGCGAATCTCCTGATCGAACGTCAGAAGCCCGGTCGCGTCGCCCTGATGGAAAAGAAACCAGGCAAGGGTGGCGGCAAGCGTGTTGGCGTAATCGGACTTGGTGTAGCCGACGCTGCTGAAAGTCATCGACCGGCTGTTGTCCACCAGGAGGTGACAACGCAGGTTGGTCTCGTCCTCAAACTTTTTGATGTAAAAGCGGTCGCTGCGAGCGAATAGCTTCCAGTCGAGGTAACGAGGGTCGTCTCCCGGGGTGTATTCGCGATACTCCGTGAACTCGACGCTAAATCCATGGTAAGGACTGCGATGAAGGCCATTCCAAAACCCTTGAACCACCACTCGAGCTCGCAGCTCCAGGTTGCGAATGGCCATAAGGGCTCTCGCATCAAGGAAGGTTGCGTGCCTTTCCGGCGCTGTGGATGGCATGCCTTACGCTACCCGCCGGACCCAGGGGATCAATGTGAAAATCAGCCGTTTTCATTTTAGATCGGAAGACAGGAAATTTGGACGGTTCTCCGCCGCAGCCTGCGACTCCGCAGATCAAAATTCCTGAGAGCCAAAGGCCCGTTCCATCCCAGCCTTGAGCAACGCCCAAGGAGCACGGACCCTCGACACGGTAGAGGGTTGAAAGCCCCATTCATCGGCGCGGGTGATAGGGCGGGCCTTCAGCCCTTTGGCGTGTTTTTGTTTCGATACCTGGGGCGTTGCCCACAGGCTGAGATGGGGCGCGCCTTTGGCGCTGAGGTCTGACGGGCCAAAGGCCCAATGCCATCCCAGCCTTGGGCAACGCCCAAGGAAGCAGCGTCCATCGACACACGGTAGAGGGCTGAAGGCCCGATCCATCGGCGCGGGTGATAGGGCGGGCCGTTGGACTCCAGCGCCCTGATGCGGGCTTGCTGGCTGAAAGCGTGGAAAGAATCGAATTGGAACTCTAGCCTGTCAGCCTCCAGCGCCAACGGTGCGCCCCATCTCAGCCTGGTTTCTCTCTCACATTTTCCCTTATTCGCGATAGGTATCAAAATAGCGGTTGAATCCGCTCCAAGGGTCCTCCATATTCGCGCCGCTTTCGGCGGCTTGCTGTCGAAAGCCCTTGGTCGGGGCGTAGCGTAGCTTGGTAGCGCGTCTGAATGGGGTTCAGAAGGTCGTGAGTTCAAATCTCACCGCCCCGACCATTTTTTCCTCAGGAATCTTCATTGAGGCCGCCAGAGCAGCGACCAATGCATCAGGAAAGTCAACGGAGTGATTCCAATAGCGGAGCAGGGCCGGGTTCTGCACCGTGACGAATGGGTTTTGTATGAAATCCAAAACCGCATTCGCCACTTCATCGCGCTTCCTCTTAAAGATTCGCGCCATGACAAAGGTAATCTCCGCAACAATGGCGTCCTGAAGAAAGAGATCGATGCCTTCGTCCTCGGCTCCCTGAATGAAGGCCGTCGCCGCGGGACTTTGCTTTGCGTCATCCTGCAGGAAGAACCTCAGCAGAACGTTTGCGTCCAAAACACCGGCTTTCATGCCTTACCGTATTTCTTACTGAAGTGTCTATTGGTTCTCGACGGGGCTGGTTCCCCCCCTCTCCTCCGGGGGGGGCGAAATTCCTGTCAAATTACTGCCGAGTTTGGAGCATGTTTCCGCACTTTGCCGCACTTTGCCGCACTTGGGTGCAGGAGTGATCAAAACACACGACAGCAAGCGGAGGCCTGTGGATACTGCGGCGTCGCAGAGACGCAATCGTTCGTTGAGCCCTCTAGCGTATTGAGGGACCCTGCTCCTTGGGCCTTACTCAAGGCAGCGATGACATTGGGCCTTTGGCCCTCAGAAATTTTGACCTCCGGAGTCGCGCGCTGCGGCCGAGAACCGTCCGAACTCCCGACAGGCTGCTAGCGTTTCGCTGTGCCCCAGCGCCGGTGCATGAACTGTTCGAAGGGAGAGAACAGGATTTTGTCGGCGAGCAGACCGATGCCCACGATTACCGCCATGATTCCCACCACAGCGGCCATGTCGTGCAGCTCGCGACCGTAGTGCAGGAGATGGCCTAGGCCAAATCCGGTGAGGATCGTTATATAAATTTCCGCGGCCATCAGGGAACGCCAGGCGAACGCCCAGCCCTGCTTCATTCCGCTGACAATGAAGGGAAGCGATGCCGGAAGCACGACGGCGTACCAGGTGTGCAGCCCCCGCGATCCCATGGTTCTCGCCGCTCGGGTGTAGATGGGTGGGACGCTTTCGACACCGGTAGTGGTGGCGAGGAGGATGGACCAAAGCGAACCCATTAGAACGATGAAGAACATCGCGGCTTCTGTTTGTCCAAACCAGATCAGCGCAAGCGGAGCCCAGCACACACTGGGCAAGGTCTGGACACCCAGCGCGATCAATCCCAAGGTGTCCTTGAGGAAGCGGAAACGGGCATTTAACAATCCGAGCGGCAAGCCTACCGCCACACTGACGACGTATCCCAGTATCAGGCGTTTCAAAGTCACGCAGCTGGCGTCAATGAGAGTTCGGTCGCCGATGGACTGAAGGTAGTATTTTGCAACATCTGACGGAGCAGGAATGAGTGGAGAACTCCAGAGACCTTTTCGAATCATCAGTTCCCAGAGGCCCAGGAGGACGAGGAAAAACGAAATGGAAAGCGCGGCGCGTTTCATTCATGCACCTCATCAACCTGTGGTTTGATGTAGCGCTTCAGGGCCTTCATGATACGCGTCGCATAGCTGGCCAGATCGACACTGTTGATGTCCCGAGGGCGGGGGAGATCGATCTTGAACTGCTCCTGGACTCGACCCGGATGCGGGGAGAACAGCACGACTCGGTCTCCCAGACAGACGGCCTCGCGGACGTTATGAGTGACAAAGACGATGGTCTTGTTCCGTTGCCGCCAGATTTCCTGAATGTCACCATAGAGCTGCTCCCGAGTCATCGCATCCAGAGCGGCGAAGGGTTCATCCATCAGCAGAATCCGAGGATTGGGTGCGAGGGCACGCGCGAGAGCCACACGCTGTTTCATCCCGCCTGAAAGCTCATGGACATTCGCCCGGCTGAATCGCTCCAGACCTACCAGCTTAAGATAGAACAGAGCCACCTCGCGCCGTTCCTTCGGGTTCAGGTTGGGCTTCAGTTTCAGGCCAAACATCACGTTGTCGAGCACGTCGAGCCAGGGGAAGAGCGCAGACTCTTGGAACATCATCATGCGTTCGATTCCTGGACCCAGAACCGGCTTCCCGTCGGCGACGACCTGACCTTCGTCCGGTGCCTCAAGGCCCGCGATGATGTTCAATAAGGTCGACTTTCCGCATCCACTGGGCCCCACCAAACAGAGGAACTCTCCTTCCCGGATGTGCAGGTTAATCTGATCGAGGGCGGTAACAGACCCCAGAGAGGTTCGAAAAATCTTGGTGACCCGGTCGATCACTAGCTTCTCCGGAGGAGCGTTTTCCAATTCGGTGTTCAGGCTCATTCAGCAGAGGCGCTCACGCGACCTTCCAGAACCTCGGGGTTCCCGGAGGGAGAACGATCAGATGGATCAAACTAGACGATCGTGGCTTCAAAGGCGGGAAAGCGTAGTGGGCTGGTAAGCAATCACAAGGGAAAGTTTGGGGAGCGGCTTCTCGTGAGGGCGCGGCCCACTTCTGCAGCCGCGATAACTCGACAGCCGTAGGTTCTCGGAACATGTTTCCGCTCTCATCCGTGCCATCCGTGGTAAAAGCTCCGCTCCGGATCGGAACCGGGCAGGGCCGGGCTTAGCCGCGAAAAGGCGCAAGAGACGCAAAAAAAGTCGGAGCCGCTGAAGCCTGCCTGCACTGTTTCAAAGCAGGGCTGCAGTTCTGTAGCGTGGGCCGTATCGGCCCATTCCCACCGGATCGTCCGATACGGACGACGCTACAGAAGACGGGCTGCTCTGTAGCGTGGGCCGTATCGGCCCATCCCCCGACCGGATCGTCCGGTACCGACGACGCTACAGAAGCCGGACCGCAGTTCTGTAGTGTGGGCCGTATCGGCCCATTCCCGACCGGATCGTCCGATACGGACGACGCACTCCAGGACTTCCCGTCACGCGTTTCGATAAAGGCGACAAAAAACCTCCGGAAGCTTGCGGCTTCCGGAGGGGCTTCTTTGAAATGAGCGAAAGAGCCGATCCTACCAGTGACCCACTAGGAGCAGCCGAGGCTTTCGCCGCAGTTCATGCACTTGTAGCAGGCACCGTTGCGTACCGCGATGTGTCCGCAGTTGGGACAGGATGGAGCATCATGCTGGTTCACAAACGTGCTAATAAAGATGGCTGCCAGACTGGTTCCGATCGACTTAGGCGCGTTCAAGGCGGTTCGGATGGAGGGCACCGCGTTCACGGAAATCGCCTCGGCTTCCTCCGATAACGGTAAGTCAGCGACCGGCCGATTTATCGTTTTTTTTTCAGCCTCTTCCAAACCAGGCATGTTGAGCTCGGCCTGGGCGCTGGGTGCGGTTTGCTCGCGGTAACCCGGGATGAACTGGCAGGCCATCCAACGGAACACGTAGTCGATGATGCTCGATGCGTTTCGGATGTCCGGATTGCGAGTGAAGCCGCTCGGTTCGAAACGCTGATGAGCGAACTTCTTGGTCAGAGATTCCAACGGCACGCCGTACTGAAGTGCCATGCTGGTCAGCGCACCAATGGTGTCCATTAGGCCCCCGATGGTGGAGCCTTCCTTCGCCATCGTGACAAAGAGCTCACCCGGCTGCCCGTTTTCGAAAAGCCCGACGGTGAGATAGCCCTCGTGGCCTGCAATCTCGAACTTGTGGTTGACTGCCATCCGGGTCTCGGGAAGACGGCGACGGAGGGGCTTACCCACTTCCTCTCGGAGTTGGGAGACCTCCGTCTCAAGCTCCTTGAGTCGAGTCTGGAGTCCGGTGTTAACTCCGGCTTCCGAGGAGGTTTTTGCGCCTCCTTCGTTGGTCTTTCGAGTGTTCAGCGGCTGGGAGCGCTTGGAACCGTCTCGATAGATCGCCACGCACTTCAGGCCCATCTGCCAGGCTTGAACATACGCTTCCGAGATGTCGTTCACTGTCGCTTCGTGGGGAAGGTTTACGGTCTTGGAAATCGCACCGCTGATGAAGGGTTGCGCCGCTCCCATCATCTTCAGATGTGCCTGGTAGTGGATGCTCCGCTGACCCCGATGCGCTTTGAAGGCGCAGTCGAAGACCGAGACATCGCAGGCCCGCAGTCCGCTGCAAATGATGGCTCCGTCGTCACCGGTGACATCTTCGATGGTGTCGTACTTCTCGACGTGACTGAGGATGGCCTGCAACTGGTTGGTGGAGTAGCCGAGGCGACGCAGGGCTTCGGGCACCGTACGGTTGACGATCTTTAACATTCCGCCACCGGCTAGGAGTTTGTATTTAACCAGAGCGATGTCCGGTTCCACGCCTGTAGTATCGCAGTCCATCAGGAACGCGATCGTTCCCGTGGGAGCCAGCACGGTGACCTGCGCGTTGCGATAGCCGTGCTCCTGCCCGCTGGCGAGAGCCCGGTCCCAGCAGGTCTGAGCCTCCACCTTGAGATAATTGAACTCACGACTCGGCTGAATGGCGTCTACCGCCTCGCGATGTTGTCGGATGACGTTCAGCATCACGTCGACGTTGTCCTTTTTCACCGGCTTGTTGACACCCGCGCATCGGGCATCGCGATAGCCCTCGAACGGTCCCATATTGCGTGACAGCTGCGACGACTGCTCGTAGGCGTGCCCGGTCATGATGGCGGTGATCGCCCCGGCTAGCGCGCGACCCTCGTCGGAATCGTAGGCGAGACCGTAGCTCATGATCAGCGATCCGAGATTAGCGTAGCCCAAGCCCAAAGTGCGATAGATGTGTGAGTTCTCCGCAATGGCCGCGGTGGGATAACAGGCATTGTCCACCAGGATCTCCTGAGCGATGATGTAAATTTTCACCGCAGCCTTGAAGCGGTCGACATCAAACATGCCGTCCTCACGCTTGAACTTCATCAAGTTCAACGATGCGAGATTGCACGCGGTGTTGTTTAGAAACACATACTCGCTGCAAGGGTTGGTG
>JAYTTC010000094.1:0-2620 GCA_043745255.1 Verrucomicrobiales bacterium | reverse complement strand
TAGCAGCCTGTCGCGACGATTCCTAAGGGATAGCTCACCACAAACGAACTCCTCAGCCGGACTCACGTCCGGTGGGGACAAGTCCGACAGGCTGCTAGCTGCTGCTAAGCATTTCGGTTTTAAAGCTCGGATCCGTTAGCCTTCGGCAACGGTCGCGCTTGGGCTGGTCTGCAAGGCGCTGAATCGCGTCGAGGAGTTTTTGGATGTCGAGTGGCTTCTCCATCAATGCGTCCACGCCCCGTCCTGACGCCACTCCTTGCTGGTTCGGTCGCGCGGTGATCACGATAATCGGGACCAAGGGATCGATCTGCGCGATTCCGTCCAGTGCCTGCCATCCATTCCTTCCTGGCATGTTCAGGTCCAAGAGGACCACGTCCGGTCGGTAGCTCTCGAATTGCGCCACCGCTTCACCGCCATCCTGTGCCTCCACCAGCTCATAGCCTGCGTCTTGCAGAATCTGGATGAGCGAAAGACGCACGGCGTCGTCGTCATCGACGATCATCACCCGTCTGGGGCAAGGGGAATTATTCATGGGCGGATTTCGTTTGCGGGATGATGTGCGCACCTGGAGCCCTTCGGGCCTATCAGACGCACGAACGTTGATTTCTGGCTGCACATCGGTTGTTGCGGTGAACCCGAGTCGATCGGGTGCCAAGGGTATAGCGGATGCCATGCCAGACCGTGAGCGGGGTGATTCCCCCAAACAAAGCCTGCATTGCAACAGTTTGAGTTCGGCCACCCTGAGCTTCTGGTCAATCGGCTTCCGGCCTGGGTAAGCGATTGATCGCAGAAGAGCAGACTTCATCAGAGGCCGCGGGCCAAGGTCCAGGCGCACACATCTTCAGCTCCGGCGCGCCGAAGCGCACCAGCGCATTCGCTCAGCGTGGCACCGGTGGTCAGAACGTCATCGATCAGGATTACGCGACGTCGGGTGGACGGGAGTGTTCCCGCGACTTCGAAAACGTGATGGACATTGGTCGCGCGCTCCGCGCGACTGAGTGTGGTTTGGGTACGGGTAATGGCGACGCGTTTAATGCATTGGCGGTCGACCGGGAGGCCCGTGGCGAGGCTCAGATGATCCGCTAGCCGTTCCGCTTGATTGAACTCCCGTTCGCGCTGTTTCAGAGGGTGCAGCGGCACCGGCACGATGACGTCCCAGTCGGAACTGGGGATCTGCGGTCGGGCGTGCGCAGCCAGAAGTTCAGCGAAGAGGGGATCGAACCAGAGAGCGCGGTGGTATTTGTATCGATGAATCAACTCGAGTCCGACCCCCTTGGCAGCCACGATCGAACGCGCGTAGCGAAACTCCAGCTTCAACGGTTGGCAGTTGCTGCACTCAAAAGCGGTCTGTATCTCTCCGGCGTAGGGCAGCCCGCATCGATCGCAGAACGGAGGCTCGATAAAGCTGAGCTTTGATCTGCAATCGTCGCACACATAGCCGCTCGTGGCCCTGGCCGATTGCACTCGGCAGAGTTGACACACCTCGGGATAGAGAAAGCTCAGCAGCGCTTCCCGCAGTCGGAGGACAGGGGCGGATCGCTTCATGATCGATGGGAAATCGAGTTCGACATTGAGGCTTCCGCCCATCGCCATACAAACACGGCGCAAAGAATCATCACGCCGAGAGCGCTCCAACCGTCCACAAGCTTTTCGCTGCCCCAGACCCAGCTTAAAGTGGAAGGCTGGCCCTGGGTGATCCCCCGATAGAGCCCAAGCCAGAAGATCCATCCGGCATGCAAGGCGATCGAGCCATAGAGGCTCCCGGTGACTCGAAAGAAACGCGCGAGCAGAATGCCTGCGAGGGAGAGTGTGAAGAAGCCCGGGATCAGGCTTTGCCAGTGACTAAATCCCTCGAGCATGGCCTGCAGTGTTTGAAACCCCGAGGTCCAGGTGACGCGCAGGGGAGGGGACGGTCGTTCGAAGAAATGAACGATCGCGTAGATCCCCGCGCTGAGCAGGAGTGCGGCTCGTTGTCCGATCGCCGATCGCATTCGGCCGTAGAGCATCCCCCGAAAGAGCAGCTCCTCCACCACCGCAACGACCAGTGCGGTGCCTGCGGCGGCTCCCATGAGTTTGAGGAGGCGATCCAGCGGGATACCGGGATTGAAACTTCGCGCACCCGAAAAGACACCCAGCAGGGCGACCACGGCGAGGGAGAGAAATCCCAGGCCAAAACCGAATGCGATAGGTCCGAGCTGGCCGCTCAGCGGGGTGACTCCCAACGCTGACCAAGACCGAGCTCCCAACGCACGCGCGAGTGGCCACAACCCGACGAGCGCCAGCACGAGCAAGGTGCGATGGACGTAGCGATGAAAGGGTTGATGGGCGATGCCAGACAACTCGGAGTGCGATCCGGCCAGCGATTGAATCCCCCAATAAAGCCAGGGAGCCAGCAGGGCGGCCCCGGCGAAAACCACGACCGTATAGAAAATCAGAGCTGCAAGCGCGCGCACGGTCGAAACCTAGCAGGGCATCGGAATTTGGACATCAATTTGGCAAGCTGAGCTCAGAGCAGGTTTTGTCCTCCCCGGATCGGAAACGGGCAGGGCCGGGCTTAGCCGCGAAAAAGCGCAAGATACGCAGAAAAGAAGGGAACCCTGCACGGCCAATTTCTTTCCAT
>JAYTTC010000093.1:0-9693 GCA_043745255.1 Verrucomicrobiales bacterium | reverse complement strand
CATCCTTGGCCAGAAATTTTCCCGCTCCCATCGGATAAAATCCTTGAGTGGCACCGGGTGCCCAGCCCACGTACATCTCGCCCTGTCCTAGGTGATCCTTGCGTCCTCCCTCCTTGACCCGCGCGATCACATGATGAACCACTTTGTTGTTGCTCGGTCGAACAAAGGCGGCAGCGACCCAGCCTGAGTTGGTGTTTCCGGCACGAACCTCGATGTGACGATAGTCCAGCACTCCGGTGGCGGGAATTTGTTCCGCCTGCGGGAGTCGAAGGACAATGTCCGGCTTGCCTAACGGCCAATCCTCGACCGGTTTCATCTCAAGAGTCGCCAGCGGATCCTCGCCTTCTCCTCTCAGCGCTCCCTGGTTCACCCAGCGGAGGAGAGTCTGAGCCTGTGCGACGGTCAGTGCGGAATCATTGGCAAACTTTCCGATCTGCGGATCTGCATCCCATGGCGGCATCCGTCGGGTCAGAACAACCTCCTCGATCATGGAGGCCATGGCCTTGACCTTGGTATGGCCAGTCATTGCCCAGGATCCGATGTTTCCTTTGCTGTGGCACTGGACGCATTTGGCCTCGAGCAGGGGCGCGATTTCCTTGGCATAGGAAACCGGCGCAGCATCCGGGCCTTCACCTCCGTCGAGATGGATGAGGCAGCCTCGAGCTACGCTGCGTGCCTGACGAATCGACTTTCCGGCCAGGTGATCCATGATCGCGTTCTCCAAATACAGCTCGGTGGGAGTTGGCTTCTGCGCGCCCTCGACCATCTGGTCGTCGATGGCACCACGATAAAAGATCGACCAGTCCGTGGTGCTGATCGCGATGGCCTCACCCGTCCGTCGAACTTGAAGATGGCGAGCTACACCCTGGGTGTCGTCCTTCAAGACTGGAAGGTGCCAGGCTTTTAGTTCGTAGGCTTCTTTGTTGATGCTCTCTCGGTCATCCCCAGCGCTGGAATTCACCAGGAAGACGGAGACTCCCTGGGCCGAGTATTTCTCCCGCAGTGCCTGCAGCTTGCCAACGCTCTGTCGCGCGATCGGGCATCCGTTCGCGGTGAAGAACAGCACCACCGCTTTGCCCCCGGAGCGACGCAGCTCGTGGAGTCGCCCTTGGTGATCAAGTAGCGCGAAGTTGCTAACCTCGGTCGGCTGGACAGACGACGCAGTGGGTGCTGCTCGCAATGGGGAAGAGGTGGCGGCGAGGAGCAGGAGTCCAAGAATCAAACGAGCTAGATAGGACAAGGCGATGGTCTGCATGAAACATTCAAGGTTAAGAGCGGCTCGCGATCGTCTGGACGACTGTTTCGCTTCTGACGGAATGGACCTTGTTTGGCCCCAGACGAGCGGGGTTTTAGTAGCAGAGCTGCGGCGAGTTGTCACGACCAGGATTTGCTCCATCGATGGGTTGAGTTTCGAGGCTAAGATGGAGAGATCGACGGGTGGAAATCGGGCTGGTCTCCGGAATCGTTCTGGGGCCTAGTTCCCCCACGATCTGCGCTCGTCCAATCTCACTCACTTTGATCCGTGTCCCGCTGAACACAGGACGCGGAGGTTCTGGCCCATGCGTGGGAGAAATTCCCATCGAAATGCGGCTTGTCCCGTCAACCCTAACCCAAAATTGCTATGAACATCTGGCCCTCCGCTTTCGGTTCCTCTCGTTGCACTCGTTTCGCCTGCCTGCTTTCTGCTTTGGTCGGGCTGGTTCTGGTGAGTGGTTGCGCGGGGACGTTTAAGGAAATCAAACCGCTTTCGAGCAGCCAGCCGCCCGCCGAACGGCCTAAGGAGATTGCCGTGGGGGATATTCGGATCACCGACGCCCGCCTCTCCGCGCCTGAGCAGGTGACCATGGCTTACGCCTTCCGGCTAGGCGTTGAGAAATGGTGCGTGGCCAAGAAAGGGCTGACTTATGTCGGGGAGACCAATTCCACCGTAGGCCGAATCGTCCTCTCTGGGACCATTCAGGAGGTCGAAAAGGGGAGCGCAGCCGCGCGCTTCTGGGTGGGGATGGGGGCGGGCCAGGCGCGGGTTCAAGGGGAGTTCACTCTCTTCGGCCAGGACGGCTCGGAGCTGACTCGGTTTTCTGCCCGCAAATCCTATCTGGGCGGCGTGGGTGCCGGTGGCTGGGATATGCTTGAGCTCAAGGAGCTGGTCAGCCGACTGGGCGAGGTCGCGGCCGAGACCACCGACAAATGGCTGCGGGGCGAAAAACTCAAGTGAGGATTCCCCAGATCGGTTGCGCTCCCTCCTCCACGAGACGTACCGGTCGGCCGTTGATCTGGAGCTCCATTTTCCGGTGGTCGAGTCCCAGCTGTCGGAGGATCGTGGCCTGCAGGTCGGCGATATAGTGTGCAGAGTCGACGGCGCGATACCCGACCTCGTCGGTGCTCCCATGGACCACGCCTCCGCGCACTCCGGCACCTGCCATCCAGGAAGTGAACCCGCGTGGGTTATGGTCTCGTCCCGTGGTGTTTTGCGACCAGGGAGTTCGCCCGAATTCGCTGGTCCAGACCACGAGGGTGCTGTCGAGCAATCCGCGTTGTTTGAGGTCTCGAATCAACCCGGCGATCGGTTTGTCGGTCTGACGGCACAGCGGTGCGTGAGTGCTGATGTCGCCGTGCGCGTCCCAAGATCCGTTGCCGCCGCCCGCATGGCAAATCTGGATGAACCGAACGCCGCGTTCGACCAACCTGCGGGAGAGCAGGAGCTGTTTTCCGAAGTCCTCGGTCTCTTTTTCATCGATCCCGTAGAGAGTTTTCACCGCGTCAGACTCCCCTCGGAAGTCCACCACCTGCGGGGCTGACAGCTGCATTCTCGCTGCCAGTTCATAGGCCTTGGTTCGTGCCGCGATGGCAGAGTGAATGGCGTAGTCCTCGCGGAAGGAACGATTCAACTCCGCCAGTGTTTGCAGCTGCCGCTCTCGCTCCGATGGGCTCACTTCCTTTGGAGGACGCAGATTGGGAATGGGAGTGTCTCCCGCTTGGAAAGGTGTGGCGGAAACCGACGCCCCTAGGTAGCCACCACTCAGCTGGAGCGGAGAAGAAGGGCGGCCCATGTTTACGAAGGCGGGCAGGTTCTGGTTCTCCGTTCCGAGCGCGTAGGAAATCCAACTCCCCAGGGAGGGATGCTCCACCACACGATCTCGATGGCCGGTCGCCATCTCGATGACCGCTGGAAAGTGATTCGTCTCGTGGCAGTACATGGACCGCACCACCGCAATGTCGTCGATCACTCCGCCTACATGAGGAAACCAGTCTGAGACAGGAATGCCGGACTGTCCGTAGCGAGTGAACGTGCGATGACACGGGATCACGGGACGCCGCATCTCCGCGAGATTATCTCCAAAACCAACAGCATCGATCAGCTTCCCGGCCCACTTGTTGTCCTTTGGATCGAAGGTGTCGATATGGCTGACTCCGCCGCACATGAACAGGAAGATCACGGAGCGCGCCTTGGCGGGAAAATGGGACTGCGGTCCCGCCCCTGACAGTCGCCCTTCTGCCGACAAGAGCCCCCCGATCGCGGAGCCGAAGAAACCAACGCCCGCTTGATGGAGGAATCCGCGGCGCGTGATCTGTCCGCAGGGATAGAGAGAGTGCTCAACGGACATAGAGAAATTCATCGAGATTGAAGAGCAGCCAGGCGAACCCTTTCATCCTCTCGGGATCGCCCTGAAGATAGTCGATGGCCGTTCGGCGTTCCGCCAGACTGGGGGGGCGACCCAAGGTGAGTTCGTAACCCAGCCCGACGCCCTGCTCCAGATCGTTGTCTGATTCGGATCGCAACCGTTGGGCAAAGAGGGTGGCCAGTTTCTCGGAAAAGTCGCTGTTCATGAGAAAGAGCGCCTGAGGAGCGGTCACCGTCTGACCTCGTACCAGACAGGGACTCCTTCCGTCTTCCACGTCGAAACTCTTGAAAAAGTCAGGAAGCACTTCCCCACTCGAACGGTATCCTCGGATCAGATACGTGGCACGACGCGAAGCACCGCCCTCCCACTTTTCTCCCTGGACCGACCGTCCTCCCAATGAGGTGTCGAGCTTCCCGGCCATCTGCAGCATAGAATCACGAAGCACCTCCGCTTCCAGTCGTCGCAACGGGTAGCGCCAAAAACATTGATTGTCTGGATCGAGGCGATGGTTTGAGGCAGCGGTATCTGTCGCTTCGCTAGAGGCTCTCCGATACGTCTCTGAAGTGACGATCAGTCTGTGCAGCCATTTCATGCTGTAGCGATGGGCGACGAACTCGGAAGCCAGCCAATCGAGCAGTTTGGGGTGACGGGGTATTCCGCCGAGGGTGCCGAAGTCGATCGCGCTGGCGTGCAGCCCACTGCCGAAGTGCCATTGCCAGATACGATTCACAACCACTCGCGCGAACAGCGGGTTCTCCGGTGCCGTGAGCCAATCTGCAAACTCCTCGCGTCGTCCTTCGCGGAGGTCCTTTCTTTCCGGTCCGAAAGGGAAGCCTGGATCGACAGGCTGGCTGAGTCGGGGTCGCGTGGGATCGCCGGTGGTCAGAACGTAGTTGGTTTCCCCAAGCCGTTTGGAATCTTCTTCCACCGTCCAAAAGACCGGCAAAGGCTCTGGGGTCTGCAAGGCGTTGATCTCCTTCAGATAGCTCTCGTAGCGATGTCCATCCTCCTGGGTCATCACTTCTTTGATCTTTGGCGGATCGATGCGAAGGATCGGAAAATAGTCGTCGGCAATTCGTTGCTCCGCCTTGGAGCGCTGCTTCTCCCGCTTGCGAATCGCCGCTTGCGCCTCTTTGGGTAGCATGTTCAGACGCTCTTCATAGAGCCGGGTTCTGTGCGGTTCGATGAGCTTGTTCATCGGCTCGATCAACGATTGCTTGCGCGTCTCGTACTCTGTCACCGCCCGCCCACGCGCGAACATTTGCTCCGCGCTGGCGAGCTCGAGCGGACGAAGCACGAGCGGATCGAAGAGCGCTTTCATGGAGTAAAAATCCGCCTGCTTCACCGGGTCGAAGAAATGATCGTGGCACTTTGCGCAGCCCACGGTGATTCCCAGGAATGCGCTCGAGAGGGTCTCTACCGCTCCGATGGCGAGCTGCTGGTCCGCGTCCGCGCGTGTGGAAGCACCACGGGCCAGAAATCCTAGCGCGAACACATCCTCGGGTCGGGGCTCGACCGGCATTCGATGGCCTGTGGCGGTGATCACTGTTCGCGCCTCCGCTCGATTGCCACAGAGTTGCGCCCGGACAAAGGCGTCGTAGCGAAGATCTTGGTTCAACGCGGTGATGACCCAATCGCGCCACAGATGAATGCCCGGCGCTGCAGGCATCCCTTCATCCACATCGGCGTAGCGGAGCACGTCTAGCCAGTGACGTCCGTAGCGAACTCCGTGTTGTTCGCTGCCGAGCAACCGCATTACAACGGTATCGATGGCTTCGATCGAGGCGTCGTTCAGGAAAGCTTGCTGTTCGGCCCGGGTTGGAAGGATGCCGGTGAGATCCAGGCTGACTCGATGCAGCCACACTCTCTTCCCCGCAGGCCCCAAAGGTGAGATGCCTCTTTCTCGGCAGGCTTCGCCGATGAAGGCGTCGATCGGATTTCGTGAGTCCGAGCTAGGGGTAGGAATGGGAGGACGGACTACCGGCCTGAGCGACCAAAGATCCTCCTTGCGCGTTACCTCTCGCCCACCGGAGGCCAGTCCGAGCAGAACAGTACTGCACGCGATCAGGCGGATGAGAATCCGCGACCAGTGAAAATAGAGATGGACCTTGGAGGTCTTCATGGTACGGACGGGATCGAATCACAACTCCGGCTCGATCGCAAGCGGCCGTATCGCTCCAGGCCCAAACCGGGTGCCATTAAAAGTGGGGGAGATCTGGCTCCTTGGAGAAAGCCTGAATGGGTGGCTGCGTGAGAGCACCGCCCACTCCAGCAGCCGCGATGTCCCGACAGAAGTAGGTTCTCGGAACAGGTTCCCACTCCCCTCCGCGTACTCCGCGGTAAAAGCTCCTCCCCCGATCGAAAACGGACAGGGCCGGGCTTAGCCGCGAAAAGGCGCAAGAGACGCAAAAAAGACGGGGCCGCAGTTCTGTAGTGTGGGCCGTACCGGCCCATCCCCGGCTCCGATCGTCCGATACGGACGACACTACAGAAGATGGACTGCAGTTCTGTAGCGTGGGCCGTATCGGCCCATCCCCGGCCCCGATCGTCCGATACGGACGACACTACAGAAGCAGGGCCGCAGTTCTGTAGCGTGGGCCGTATCGGCCCATTCCCGTCCCACATCTTCGGATATGCGAGACTCCATTCTCACCCACTTTAAATCACACCCCTCTACCCTGGCGTCCGATTTCCGCTCGCATCTCCATGACGGTTCCGGCATCTGTTTCCGCATCGCATGTGCATACGCATTCCGACTTCAAGGTGATGGGCTCCGATATACAACACCGTTGCGGGTTGGCCGCTCTGCCTTCGCTCATCGTTCATGAGGACGACGACCTGCTGGTGGTGTCCAAGCCTGCGGGCTGGAATACCCATGCGCCTTCCCTTTATGCCAACGAGGGCGTGTATGAGTGGCTACGGCATCGCGAGCCGCGTTGGGCTTCGCTTGCGATCATCCATCGGCTCGACAAGGAAACCTCGGGGCTGTTGGTCTTCTCCAAAACAACCGCCGGTAACCGGTCGCTCACGGAGCAGTTCACTCAGCGAGCAGTTCACAAAACCTATCTTTTGCTTACCGATCGGGTGCCGACCCACGATCGGTTTACCGTGCGATCGAACATCACGCGACTCGGAGATCGCTACAAGAGTGGGCAACATGGAGACGCGGCCGAGACACATTTTGAAGTGATCCGCGAGAGCGTGGATTCCGCTGGGCTCGCGCGTGGATCGGGTAACGCGCCGGGCTCGCGTGTCTTCTTGTTGCGTGCCGAACCTGTGACCGGACGCACGCATCAGATTCGCGTGCACGCGGCAGATCGAGGGCTCCCCATCTTGGGCGATTTACTTTATGGAGGAAGCCCGGCCGTCCGGCTTTTCCTTCACTCGGCGCGTCTACGATTGCGACATCCGTCAACGGAGCAAACAACCCAGTTCGAAAGTTCAGTGCCGTGGGAGAAGCATGTCGTGGGATGTCTCCAACCTAGGCTCGATCTAAACCCCCCTCAGATTCAGTCCGAGGCGACGAACTGCTATCGGCTGATTCATGGTGCCAGCGATGGAACGCCTGGATGGTTCGTGGATAGGCTGGGCTCGGCCTTACTATCACAGAGTGACCGACCCCTGGATTCCGCCCAGCAATCGTTCCTGCGTTCGGTCCTAGACACCCCTCCGGACTCGGCCCTTCGCAGCCTTTACCATAAACTCCTCGTTCGACGGATTCGCGGCACTGCTCCGGCTGGGGTCTCTCCCGAGCTGCTCGCTGGGGAGCCGGCTGCAGAGCCCTTTGTGGTGCGTGAGAACGGAGCCGAGTTTGAGATCAGTTTTCGCGAAGGCTATTCGGTCGGGCTTTTCCTCGACCAGCGCGACAATCGTCGTCGTTGGATGACCGGCCATGTCGCAGCCGGGTTTTCCTTACCCGAATCGTCTCCGGCCAGGCCCGAACTACTCAATACCTTTGCCTACACTTGCGGATTCTCGGTGGCGGCAGCGTTCGGTGGATGGCGAACGACCAGCCTGGATCTGTCCAAGAAGTATCTCGAGTGGGGCAAACAGAATTTCGCCCGCAACCAGATCGATGCGGCGACCCATGATTTCGTCTTTGGTGACACCTTCGATTGGTTGCGGCGGTTCAAGAAAAAGGGCCGTCTTTTCCATGGAATCATCCTGGATCCTCCCACTTTCTCCGAGTCCAAGGTACATGGGAGATTTCAAGCGGAGAAGGACTACGGAGAACTGGTCGAAGCGGCCCTGGGTGTTCTGGCTCCGAATGGCGTTCTGTTTTCCTCGACCAACGCGGCGCGCCTAGAGCCCGTGCAGTTCGTCGAGATGGTGACTTCCACCGTGCTTCGGCTGGGTCGGAAGGTTCTGCACCAACACTATGTTCCCCAGCCGCCAGACTTCCCGATCAGTCGCGAAGAACCTGGATACCTCAAGACCCTGTGGTTGAAAGTGACCTGAGGCCCGAGTTTAGTCACCCACCGGACCTCGGTGGGCACTGACCAATGAAAAGCCCCGTCACGCAAGTGACGAGGCTAATCATCCAACCACAGTACCGACTACAAACTTGGCGCAAAGGGAACCGCTTATTTCTTTGGTTCCACGGGGGGGATGGGTGGCACAGGGGGAGCTTTCGGGGAGCCCTCTTCGGTACGTTTCTTGAAAGATTCAGCCTTCTTCTTCATCTCTTCACGCATCGCTTCTTTCTCCGCGTCATCCAGTTTGCCGTCTCCATTTTTGTCGTATTTCTTGAGACGCTCTTCCTCGCGTTTCTTGCGCATATCGTCGCGCATTGCGGCCTTTTCGCTCTCATCGAGCGTGCCGTCTCCATTTTTGTCGTATTTCTTGATGGTTTCGGCCCTGCGGGCCTCGCGGGCTTTGCCAGCGGCATCATCCTCGGCTTGCGTCAGTGCGGTGCACAGGGTCAGCCCGAGGCTAAGAATCAGAATCTTCTTCATAGACTGAGTTATTTTCGTTTCGTTTGTCTGCGACCTGAGGTTGCTCGACAGGGAAACAGACTACGGGGGCGCGACAAGGGTTACAAAGTAGTTTTACGGCCTGGATAAGTCCCTCTTGGCGAGCCCCCCAACATCGATGTGACTTGGCCCAGTCAATACCTGACTGGGCTAAAGCCCTACGGCTGCTAGTCCAGCCGCTTTCGAGCCTTTCGTTTGGCTTCGAGCAATCGATCGGTAGTACTGACGGGCTCGGAAGGTGGTAGGGGCGGTTGCGGCGTCACCGACGGGGCCACCTGGCCTGAGGCGGTCTTGGAGATAACGGAGGCTGCCGCTGCAGTGACGATTGGGTGAGCCGGTGCGAAAAGCTGAGGATCAACCACCGGAACTGTGTCGTTGGAAGCGTGCCGGGCTCTAGCTTGATCTCTTCGTGAGAGCAGGGCACCCAGAGACGGCTCAGATTGGGAAGAGATGGGTGCTGGGCGCCAAAATAAGAGCCATCGACCCAACCAAGCGCTGGCCTTGTGCCATTCCAAAGGGTCGATTTGGATGCGACGAAGGGCGACGTCGAGAGTGAAGAGAATCACGCAGACCTCCAGAAGCCATTCCCAGAGGTCGTGGGCCTGAAAAGTGCGCTTACGATTCAGGTGAAATGGATTGTCTGCAAGGTTCTGAATATCCAGGACCTTTCCTCCACCGAGTTCAGCCAATCGATGAAGCAGATTGAAGTTGGGGCTTGGAGCGGAAAACTCCGGCGAAAAACTGACACTCGTGCCGACCACTTGGCTGCCCCGGATCTGCCCGTCTTTCATTTCCATCACGTTCATCACATACGCGCCGACTTCATGCGTCGGGAATCTCCCTTGATACCGCCCAGGTCCGGTTTGCTCTAGTCTCACACTTTGACGAGGCCCCTTCGGGCCCACCACCACGGTCTGTAGGTTTAGAAAATTGCGGTAATTGCCTTGCTCGTCCAAGGCCTCTACCGTCACGACACCTTCTCCCTTCTCCAAAGTCACTTCTGTGTTCAAGTCGGCGTTCTCCAAGCGCCGAAGGGACCATTGCCCGATCTGGGACCAAAACGGCTGGTACTTCTGCCATCCAAGCCAATCGGTTGC
>JAYTTC010000092.1:0-2623 GCA_043745255.1 Verrucomicrobiales bacterium | reverse complement strand
CTCAAGGAGCCTTGGATCAAACCTCCTGGGTGGGAGATGGCGAGTCGGTATCTCTCTACGTGGATGCCTCACTCGAGAGCGGTTTTTTCGAAATCGCGATGGTGTTGTTGGAGGCTTAATACCGCCCTCAGCTCTTGCGGTTCACTTTGTGGACCGCTGCCTGATCGGTGGGTTTGATCACCATTTCATCGATATTCACATGCGGAGGACGGTTGGCCATCCAGACCAGCGCGTCCGCGATATCGCATGCGGTGAGCGGTGTGACTCCTTCGTAGACTTTCTTGGCGCGGGCTTCGTCTCCCTTAAACCGCACCACGGAAAACTCGGTTTCAGCCATCCCGGGATCGAGCGTGCAGACTCGGACGCCGGTGCCACAAAGTTCCAACCGGAGCGCGCGGGTAATCTGTAGCTCTCCCGCCTTGGCGGCACAATAGGCGGCTCCTCCTTCGTAGGCGACCCTGCCCGCAATGGAGCCGATGTTGATCAGGCAACTTCCCGGAGTGGAGGTGAGCAGCGGCAACGCGGCGCGTGTCATCCTGAGGACACCCAGCACATTGGTCTGCATCATGCCCTCCCAATCGGCGTCCTTGGCGGTCGCCACAGGATCGAGTCCCAGCGCGCCTCCCGCGTTGTTGATCAGTACGTCGAGTTGAGACGTCTGCTCTCGTGCCCAGGCCATGAACGCCTCCACGCTTGGCGTGCTTGAAACGTCGAGCGGGTGTTGAAGTGCCATAGGAGCCCCTGCCTTCCGGGCCTGCACGCAGACGTTCTCCAAGTGTCCCACTCGACGAGCTCCCAATAGAAGTCTGGCTCCCTCGGCTGCGAACGAGAGAGCCGCAGCGGCACCAAATCCGCTGGAGGCACCGGTAATCAACACCCACTTGTTGCGAAGAGAGGAACTCATGGTAGAGGTCGGGTTGCGTTCAAAAAAGTCGAATGAGCTGCTGTCAGTCTTAGCGAGTTTTTCTCGCGGCCTTCGCCAGGGCAACTTTCGTCTCTGCCTGAAGGACCTCTAGCTCCGGCTTGAGCTCCTGCTTGGTAGCGGAGGACATCCGGTCGATAAATAGAATTCCGTGGAGATGGTCCGTCTCATGCTGAACGGCTCTTCCCAGAAGGCCTCCCGCGCGGAACTGAATTTGTTCTCCTCGTTCAGTCATCGCGCTGACATCCACCACCGAGGGACGGGTGATGTCCGCGAAGATCTCCGGAAAGCTAAGGCAGCCCTCTCCGCCGAGGGCGGGCTCCCCCACAGGAGTGATTTCGGGATTGATCAACACGAGAGGCATGAACGTGGCGACGTCGGTCGGCTTCCCGTCGAGCTCCAGAGTGGAGGGGCGATCCTTCGCCTCGCGAACATCCAGGACGGTGATTTGCACCGCTTG
Organism: Verrucomicrobiales bacterium; assembly: GCA_043745255.1. Lineage (GTDB taxonomy): Bacteria > Verrucomicrobiota > Verrucomicrobiia > Limisphaerales > UBA11320 > UBA11320. Next base: position 1,241 of record JAYTTC010000092.1, on the reverse strand, counting down.
GGCCACTTGCTGCGCTGCGAGGCCGACCCCGTTGGCGTCGTACATCGTCTCGAACATATCCCGAATCAGCTCGGCAATCTCGGGGGTGATCTTCTCAACTCTGGCTCCCTTCTGACGAAGCGTCGGGTGCCCATATTGCACAATGGGGAGGATCATGGTGTTGAGGGCCACTGTCGCAGCAGGGCGACCAGATCGTCAATTGCGGGGCTGCGTGCTTCCTTCACATAGAACCCGCTTGTGCTCACACCCGCGAGCAGGCAGTAGGGGTTGTCCAGTCCGAGGAGTTTGCCGAGGCAGAAGCCGGCATTGAAGTGATCCCCGGCGCCGGTGGTGATCTTGGGTTTAGGAATATGGGGTCCGTCGGCGATCGACACCATTCCATGGCTGACTGCCAGCGCATAGCTCACAGGATGCACCACCAGGGTACTGATTTTGAGTTGAGTCTGGATCTCCCGTGACATTTCACTTAGACCCTCCCGCGAATCCCGACGACACGTCAGCCCCATCACCTTGCCGATCTCGTAGGCCTCCTTCTCGTTCAATCCGAGAATCACTTCGAAATATTTTTCGAATTGGGTGATGAGTTCGAGGGCTGCCTGGATGTCTGCCGGCGCTCGTTTCTGCGGATCAGCCAAATCAAAAAAGATCTTCCGTCGCAGAGGCCCTAAATTCGGGCAAACTTCCTTGAGGAGCGACCTCCACACATCGCTCATATAGGGAATCATGGTCCAGTTCACCAGTCCCACCAAATCACTGCTGGCGAATCGCTGTTCGAATTTCTCGCGGCCAAAGCGAAGCTGGATGTTCGACCAGGTGATCTCCTTGAGCGGCTCCAACTTGCCCAGGATGATTTTGCCGTCCTGGAACTCGAGGGCGTCGCTATGACCGGGTTCCCCGATGCTATAAACTTCGGCGTGGTGGGCGAAGTCATGGAACACCGGATGCAGATTCGGGTAGCCGAGGGATCCGACGTAGGTGACCTTTATTCCAAGTCCAGCCAGCGCGTTGGCCATGATCGGACCGTTGCCGCCGATCTTCGTTCGTTCGACCACCAATTCCACGTTGGTGCTCTTGCCAGCGGCGTCGGAAATGCGGCCTCCTAGGTCGGAGATGGTGAGCATCGCCTGAAAGGTCTCGGCGTTTTGGCGCTGGTCGACGACGCGGATGATCTCGTCGACAAAGCCATCGAGACCGATGAATGCCGAGGTATGGCTGGCTCGTCCGATCGCCCCCTGGAGGTG
>JAYTTC010000091.1:0-2632 GCA_043745255.1 Verrucomicrobiales bacterium | reverse complement strand
GAGGCTGCAAACTCCTCCGAAGCCTCATTTCGTCGCGGACCTCTACCGCCGACACGGTGATTCCTCGACGGCATCAAGGATGAAGTGAGCCAGGGGATCGACGGGCCTCAGAAGGAAGGACCCCGGTAACGCCAGGGGGACTCATTGGGCGGAATTTGCCGCGCGGCTGGGTAAATGCAGCCGTGGTATCGACTCCTCGTCCTCTGCTCTCCTTTCCTGCTGGGCAGGGAATTCCCGATTCACTACTGGCTCCAGAATTGCTACGCAGAAGCTGCCCAGGGACTCGGGCGTTTTGAGGACTTGGGCGGAAGGGAGAATAGCCCAATCTGGAATGGATTGTGAGACACCGCTGCAACCACCCGGCGGGGTCGCGTCCACGCTTGATGCACACGGTGGAATTTGACGGATCGGGCTCGCGCCCCTGAACGAAGACGCTCGTATGGCTATTGAGAAAGTACTGTTGCTGGAGGATGATTTGCCGCTTCGCAAGAGCCTCGAGCATCAGCTCCGAACAAGCGGATATGATGTTTCCAGCGCCGCCACACTGGCCGCCGCTCGCGAACAGCTGGCTCAGGACACCTTTGATGTGGTCATCGCGGATGTTCGGCTTCCCGACGGGGAAGGGACGGATCTCCTCGAGCATTTCCGGGATCGCCCAAGCCGGCCGTTGGTCATCATGATTTCGGGTTTCGGAACTGTCGAAGCCGCCATGGCATGCATGAAGCAAGGGGCGTTCGATTATCTTTTGAAGCCTTTCACCCATCAGCAAGTCGAGGTCTGCCTCTGCCGGGCGGCCGAGTATGTGCAGCTGGTGAAAGTGAGCCGATTTCTGAGCCATGCCCCCATCGAGGATTTAGGAAGCGAGCTGATCGGGCAGAGCGGGTCCATGCAGGAGCTTCGCAGTCTGATTCGCAAGGTTGGGCCCACCGACGCCACGGTTTTGATTCAGGGGGAGAGCGGAACCGGAAAGGAGTTGGTGGCTCGCGAGCTGTATCAACAAAGCCTTCGCAGCAACGCGCCGTACATCCGCGTCAATTGCGCGGCGGTGCCGGAGAATCTCATCGAGAGCGAGTTCTTTGGTCATGAGAAGGGAGCATTCACTGGGGCTTTCGCTCGCCGCGAAGGGAGATTTGAACTCGCGAAGGGAGGGACCGTGCTGCTGGATGAAGTCAGCGAGGTTTCTACTGGAGTTCAAGCCAAGCTACTCCGCGTCCTTCAGGAGCGCGAACTTGAACGCGTGGGCGGCTCCAAGACTATTTCAGTCGACGTGCGTGTCATTGCCACCACCAATAGAAACCTGGAGGAGAGCATCGCACGAAAGGAGTTTCGGGAGGATTTGTTCTTCCGACTCAATGTCGTGCCCATCCATGTGGCGGCTCTCCGTCAGCGAATGGAAGACGTTCCGACGCTGGCGAAGAGATTCATCGAACAAGCAGCCCGAAAACAGGGCATCCCCACGCCTTCGCTCGGGGAGGAGTGTCTCGACGCTCTAATGAGCCATCACTGGCCGGGTAATGTGAGGGAGCTGGAAAATGTCCTTCAGAGGGCGGTGATTTTCGCCGCGGGCTCTGACACGTTGGCTGCAGAACATCTCGGGCTGACTCGCGCGAAGGTGATTGCAGCATCCCCCATCGAGTCATTGTCTCCTTCTATCACATCGTTTCGTCAGCCTTCTTCCTCAGAGGAACTACCCACACTTGAGCAGGTGGAGAAAGACCTCATCTTCGCCGCACTGAAGCGCTGCAACAACAATCGCACCCATGCAGCGCGGATGATCGGAATCAGCTTGCGCACCTTGCGAAATAAACTGAGTGAATACCGTCAGGCGGGATATCGCGAAGCGATGTTCATCCGCGACCTGGACGAAACCCTGTCGGCGGCGGCCTAGCTCCGCCAAGGAGTTCTAGAAATTGAATTGGCAGAACCGAGGCGATCGGTAAATATCGAATCGTGAAATCCTTTGTTTCCGGCGCTGCCTGTCATGTCGTCCGACTTTGTTGCTGCCTTCTTTTCTTGGGGCTTCATCCGTCTGCATTCGGTCAGGATGCAGCTCCCGCCACGGCACGCGTCACGGTGCTTCACAGCTTCGGTCCGCCGGTGGGCGCCGAATTGGACGATGCTCGAATTCCTTACGCACCCCTGCTGCTCGCCAGTGACGGCATGCTCTACGGGCTTGGATCGGCAGGTCCCTCAACGTCGCCGCGCGGTGCTCTCTATCGCTGTGATCTTGACGGAGGCAATTACGAGCTGACCCTCCATTTCGACGACACCGATGGCCGCGTCCCACAATCTGGCCTTCTTGAGGGGGCCGACGGAAAACTCTACGGTACCGCTCCGTTTGGGAGTTCAGCGGGAAAATTCGGCATGGTGTTTAGCCTCGAGAAGAACGGCGGCGGCTACGCTACGCTTCACGGTTTTACCAACACGCCCGATGGCGCGAATCCCTCAGCGGGTCTGATCGAAGGTCCTCAGGGATTTCTCTACGGCACCACCTCGGTGGGGGGCCAGAGGGGGCATGGCACCGTCTATCGATTGAGAACGGACGGGTCGGCATACGAAACACTCCGCCGTTTTCAGGGACCTCCCCTGGATGGACACTCTCCTTATGGTCGATTGGTTCAAGGCTTTGATG
>JAYTTC010000090.1:0-2632 GCA_043745255.1 Verrucomicrobiales bacterium | reverse complement strand
GCGGAGAAGGCGGTGCTTGGCCAACTGGCACGCTACATTCAGAACGACATACTGTTCGAAGCGGGCAGCGGCAATGCGCTGACGCGGGCACTGGCGATGCACACGTTTCAAAAGATTGCCGCGAGCAGTTGGACCGCTCTGGAAAAGGCGCTCGCTGCCAGACTTCAAAAAGCTGGCCGCGGTCAGCCTGTCGCGACCACAAATGAGCGAGGCGAGGAATCTCTTGGTCAGGAGTTCGGGTTCTTCGGCGGCGATCCGGAACGCGCGGCTTTGCAAAGCATGCTGAGTTCACTGCGCGATCTCCGTGAGAACACCAAGTGGGACAAGTGCCTGGACCTTGTAACGCCTGGCCGGGGTTTCCGTGAGAGCGGGGAGCGGATTCTTATTTTCACGCAGTTCCGACAATCTCAGGAATGGCTTCGGCAGAAGTTGACGGACCTCGGAGAGAAAGTCCTTCTCATTAACGGCGACCTGAACATGGAACAGCGCAAGGCAGCGCGTGCAGAGTTTGAAGCCTCGGGAACCGTTCTGATTTCAACTGAGGCCGGCAGCGAGGGTGTCAACATCCACCGGAAGTGCCACCTAATGATCAACTACGACCTGCCGTGGAACCCCATGCGGCTGCTCCAGCGAATCGGGCGGCTTGATCGCTATGGGCAGAAGCACAAGGTCCGCGTGGCCAACCTGCGCGCGCCGACGAGTTGGGATGCAGTTATTTCCCGGAAGATCGCCGCGAGGCTGGCGTCCGTGCAGTCCACAATGGGGATCGTGGCGGATGAAGACTACCAGGCGATGATTCTTGGCAGTGTGCATGAGGCGATGGATGTACCCGCAGTGATGCGGGAGTGCCAGTGGGGACGAAACGAAGCTGAGATCGACAACGCGGTGGGAGAAGCGGTGCGCTCCGTGCTGGAGCGGCAGGAGTCCATCAAACTGTTGCTGAACGAATCCCTCGGGATGCCGGCGAATTACGGCGCGGGTCAGCCCGTGCTGAAGCCGGATGACTTCCGACAGGCATTTGCCTGGGCCGCAGCCGGTCAGGGAGTCGTTCTCAAAGAGACCAGAACGTCGGAGAACCAATATCTCAAAGACGTGTATCACTTCACCCTGCCGGAGGCGTTCAAGAGCGGCTTGAGAGCCACCCGGGAATGCTACCTCGTGTTCGATCGGGAGCGATTTGCCGAAGTGCGGAACGAAAGTCTGGGCAGGGCGCGAGGGCAGGAAATCAAGCCGGCACTGGCGGGTCTGGGAGACGCGGTAACCGACTGGTTCCTGCGCAGCGCGTTAAACGCCTCCACTGCAAACGCGGTATTTTCAATTTCCCGGCCAACCGGAGTGCCGGATGCTGAAGCCTGGTGGTGTATTCAGGCTGCACGGTGGAAGACCGCCAGTGGCTGGACCGGACCGGATGCATTACTGGCGTTCGGGCTGAAACTGAATGGATCGGTCACCAGAAAGCTGACGCCCGGGGAGATCATGCACGCCTTGCAAGCGGCGGTGCAGGCCGGTGAATTCCCCCCCACCGTTAAGGTGCCGGATTTGCGGGAGGTTTCCACCCACAGCCGGGATGCATTGCGCAGCGCAGTTGGTGTATTGGGTGACAGACGGCATCTCACCATGCAGCCCGTTGGCTTTATTCATCTGGTTGGATGAGGCCAAGCGCAGACATGATAAGAATAAGACGTTGCAGCATCGGTCAGTTTCATCCTTCTTCGACCTCTCGCCCTCCCGATCCCCCTCAGTCCCTCGCGCCCTGCGACGCTCGGTCCGATTCCGGAGCGGTGCCGTGAAAAGCAAATTCTTAGCAGTTGGCGGAGCTGATATGTGGGGGCGAAGGCCCCAACCAAAACTATTCATTCTGCTTCACAATTGGCTGGTGTATTCTCAAATCCACTGACAGTCTCCCACCCCATGAAATACGAGATGCCGGAGACTTTTTTTGACAACCTCGCTGACTATGCGAAGTTTTTGCTGACCCTGAAGGAAACCACTCTATCGGCTATCGACGGGGCATGGATTGCCACCCTCAAGAAGGAGGAAGACAAGTTCCAATACACCCTGCAGTGGATGGACGGGCGTTTCGTGGGCGAATACGTCCGTCCCTTCAGAGCAACCGACGCTAATCTGCAATTGTTTAACGCAGGTTGCAAAGCGGTGGCGCGCGCGCTCCGAATCTACCTTGAAACCAATGACTCGGAACTATTGCCAAAGGAACCAGCCTTCGGGATACTGTCTTGCGAGTCGCCAGAAACTCTCGCAACTGAAGATGTCCCGACGGATCATGCGGAACCACTCAGAAAGTATTTCCCTGCGGTGCGTGACGCACATCTCGTTCGACACTATGAGGGCGGAACATACAGACTGGAGTTGCTGACCGAGGTGGAATGCATCGGAATCGTCCGCTACGACCATTTGCTGGTCGTCTTCAAAAAAGGCGAAAATGAACCCTCGTATGTGGTCGCTGCAGAGGTAAACAACCTCAGGTCTCTTGGCGACGGTTCTGGTTCCCACTTCCTCGGCTGTTACCCCGGGTCGGGGCACAGGAACCTCCGATGCTCCGACGATTGGGGCGACTTGTCGCGTTTCGAGAAGGAGGCGTGTCGGATTGTGAGTGCCGAACTGGGTATTCAGA
>JAYTTC010000089.1:0-2633 GCA_043745255.1 Verrucomicrobiales bacterium | reverse complement strand
GGAAAAATGTTCCTGCCCCAGGTCGTGAAATCAGCTCGCGTGATGAAGAAGGCGGTGGCGTATCTTTTTCCCTTCATGGAGGCCGAGAAGGCGGCGGCGCTCGCGGCCGGCCAGACCGTTCGTGCTCAGGGAAAAATCCTCATGGCCACGGTGAAGGGTGATGTTCATGACATTGGCAAGAACATCGTTGGCGTGGTGCTGGGCTGCAATAATTACGAGGTCATCGACCTCGGCGTGATGGTCCCGTGCAATAAAATTTTGGAGACCGCCGTGAAGGAAGGCGTCGACGTGATCGGACTCAGCGGATTGATCACTCCGTCTCTGGATGAGATGGTTCATGTGGCCCGCGAGATGGAACGTCTCGGGATGAAGATTCCCTTGCTGATCGGTGGCGCAACCACCAGCAAGGCTCATACTGCGGTGAAAATCGCGCCATTCTACAGCCAGCCGGTGGTGCATGTGCTGGATGCAAGTCGCGCGGTGCCGGTGGTGAGCAATTTGATCAGTCCGGATCACAAGGCGGGTTTCGTGAGCGAGCTGGCGAAGGAGTACGATCGCGTGAGATCGCAGCATGCCGCCTCAACACAGAAGCTCATCGATCTCAGCGAGGCGCGCCGCCGCGTTCTGCAGCTCGACTACCGCGATCTCCCCCGGCCTGAGTTCACCGGGCTTCGCCTATTGACGTCAGCCACCTCGGAATTGAATCCCGGTCGAACAACGGCGAAGCAGGAGGCACCGCGACTCAGCGTCTCCCTCGACGAACTGGTTCCGTACATCGATTGGTCCCCGTTTTTCCATACCTGGGAGCTTCGCGGCCGCTATCCAGCGATCTTGAAGCATGAGAAATACGGCGAGGAGGCGACCAAGCTGTTTGCGTCCGCGCAGGAGCTTTTGGCCACCATCGTCTCCCAAAAACTGCTCACCGCCCGTGCGGTCTATGGGCTCTTTCCCGCGAATCGAGTCGGGGATGATGTGGTTCTCTTCACCGACGAGACGCGCTCCGCAGTGCGTGCTCGATTCCATTTCCTGCGACAACAAATCGAGAAGCCTCAGGGGCAGGCGAATTTCTCGCTCGCCGATTTCATTGCCGACAAAGGCCCGGATCATATCGGAGCGTTTGCTGTCACCACCGGTGACGGGCTCAAGGAGTTGGTGGAAAAATATCGGAAAGATCACGATGACTATCACGTGATTCTCGCTGAAGCCCTGGCGGATCGCCTGGCTGAGGCATTCGCAGAATATCTCCACCAGCGGGTGCGTCGTGAATGGGGTTTTGGAGCCTCCGAGAATCTCTCTGTTGAGCGGATGCTCGAGGAAGAGTATCGCGGAATTCGTCCTGCGGCCGGGTACCCAGCCTGTCCGGATCACACCGAGAAAGCGACCCTATGGAAGTTGCTTGAGCCGGACAGGAACGCCGGGATCCAGATCACCGAGAGTTTCGCCATGTGGCCCGGCAGCAGTGTCAGCGGGCTGTACTTCGCGCATCCAGAATCGAAATATTTCGCGGTGGGTAAACTGGGACGCGACCAGATCCTCGATTACCATGAGCGCAAAGGCATGACGGTGCAGGAAGTGGAGCGCTGGCTGGGACCCTATTTGAACTACGATCCCGCCACGGCACCAAACTCACAGGCCACCGGATGTTCCTGCGGTCGGCCGCATGCTTAGCCGCCCTGGGGCGTAGTCCGGATCGCGAACGACGCCCCAGAAGTCGCTGCCTATTCGAAGTCGTAAACGACGACGCGGACGCAGTGCTTCTTGAAAACCTTCTCAACGAACTCCAAGTGCATGGGATGCACCTGATACTCGTCCTGGCTCTTCTTATCGGGGAAAACGAGATTGAGCGCCACCTGGTAGGACTGATCGACCACCGGGCGTTGGCTGCCCACCATTTTTCCAACATGAAAGTGGAGCACGCCGGGGATGGGGCGTAGATAACTCTCGGCGCCAGCGAGGAGTTCCGCCGCCGCATTCGGATTCTTCGGATCCGTCCAGAAAATGACAACGTGTGAAAACATGAGGTTGGAAGATGGCGACGGGCGACTGAAACCTCAATTGGGAAATTGCGCCGATGATGGGTTCGGATGCCATTAAAAGTGGGTGAGATCTGGATCCTTGACGAAAGCCTTAATGGGTAGGGGCGTCTCGTGAGAGCGCCGCCAACTTCAGCCGCCGCGATGACCCGACAGAAGTAGGATCTCGGAACCTGTTCCCTCTCCCCTCCGCGGTAAACGCTCCTCCCAGGATCGGAAACGGGCAGGGCCGGGCTTAGCCGCGAAAAGGCGCAAGAGACGCAAGAGACGCAAAAAAGACCGGGACTCTGAACTCTGCCTGCCCTGTTTCAAAGCCGGACTGCATTTCTGTAGTGTGGGCCGTATCGGCCCATCCCCTCCCGAATCGTCCGATACGGACGACACTACAGAAGCCGGACTGCAGTTCTGTAGTGTGGGCCGTATCGGCCCATCCCCCCACGATCACCCGCGGCGATGGATCGGGCCTTCAGTCCTCGGCGATTCTCCTTCTGTGTTGCGAACTTTTTTCACGTCGTAGATTTGGCCGAAGTGGCGCAGTAGGGATCTCGGCAATGTTTCCGCAGTGAGGCCGTAAAACTTCACCGAATAGCCATGCTCTGA
>JAYTTC010000088.1:0-9741 GCA_043745255.1 Verrucomicrobiales bacterium | reverse complement strand
TGCCTGCATCCAACCGACTTTGTCGGTGGCCGTGGCCTGTGAATAACTTCCGAGAACTTATCCCTTGCCAATCTTTTTCTTATTCTCTATCTCTATTCCTAACAAATCACCCAAACGCCATGAAGCGGCATACCATTCTGCTGAGTTGCGCTACTTCCGATCGGAAGAGAGGGTGGGGTTTATACTCGGCTAACGGTTTTACCCTGCTTGAGCTTCTGACAGTAATGGGCATTGTTGCGATCCTCGCCTCTCTTCTTCTTCCAGCCCTCACTCACTCTCGAGAGCAAGCTCGCGCCTCCGTTTGCTCGAACAACATGCGACAGCTGTCGTATGGCGTGTTCCTCTACGCGGACGATAAGAACGATGATTTGCCATGGGCGGGCGCGCCTGACCGCAATCTTGCCGAGGACTGGGTGTTTGGCGGCCAAAACGAAATTTCCAGCAAGAACTCCAGTTCTTGGTCTGCAGTCGGATTCGGTTTCCACGCTGAATCGGGGTCACTCTTCCAATATGTGACAGGATTTGAGCGCGAGGAGATCCATAATGATGCTGATAAGCGTAAGTTCAAAGTGTATCGCTGCCCTTCGAGTGGGGACATTGGTGCCGCTCTTAGGGTGAACTACAGCATGAACGGTTTCCTTGACCCGCTGCGGAAGCACACTGGCAGGAATTCCGCCGATGGGATTCCCCGAGTGATCAAGATGGGAAGCATTCAGTCCCCTTCGGAGAAAGTTCTCTTCGTGAATGAGAATCCCTGGAACATGACTGACGCGGCTTTTGAGCCTGTGAACCGGTTCAAGACTGCTGGCGAAATGTTCCAGATGCATAACCATTCTGCCAACTTCTCTTTCGTTGACGGCAGCGTGCACCGAATTCTCGGTGATTCCATGGTGGGTGTCGTCAAGACCATGGATCAACTGGACCGGTACTTTGACCCCCGCAAGTTTTAAGCTCCTGTGTTCTGCGCCTCGCCGCATCCCTTCCGTTGAGTGACCGCTCAGAGCTTCTTTCCCTGTCCCGAAGCAATCCCATCAGACCGACCGGCTCGGGTCGATCTGGTGCAACTGGGTTGAGCAGGAGGAGATTTACTTCTTTCCCTTCACTTCCACCTCGGTTGCGACCATCAGATAGTAAACGGTTACTTTGGAGCCAACCTTCACATCTCCAGATATTTTGGTGCTCTTGTCTCGGGAGACCTGCCATTTCTCTTCGCCTTTCTGCACTGTGATGGTGGTGGGCGTGACCTCCAGGACCGGGCCAGTGACCTGATATGTTTTTGAATCTGCAGCCTGCAATCTGGGGCCGACCAAGAGGAGGGCACCAAGACTAGCAGCGAGTGAGAGAGACTTGATCGAGTGCATAGAAGGTTGTTTGGGCATGTTGATATTGAAATTTCCAGGAGCGCTTTCCTAGTTGGCCATTGACGGTCGAGTTGGGTCGAAGCGCATCCCGGATACCTTCTTGAATTCTGTGAGAACAGCCGGTGAGTTAACAGAGAAATTTTTGAAGAGTCCGACTGCGCTGCGCGCAGCACTTCTTGGAACCTCGACGGATGGAGCGCAGGGCGACTGGTTGCTGCCAGGCGGCGTCCCTGCGGCCAAGGCCAGCACTCCCTCAGCGAGGGCCCGTTGCTTGGCTGATCTCCTCCAGAGGGTTATCAGATCTGCTCAAAGTAACGCTGCTTTTCCCAGTCGGTCACTGCGTTGTCGAACGCCTGTTGCTCCAATCGCGCATGGTGAACATAGAATTCCACCACGCTCTCGCCAAACGCGGCTCGAGCGAAATTCGATTGATCCAGAAGATCTGCGGCTTCTCGCAGGCTGCTTGGGAGACGTGCCAGTTTGGGATCCACATAGGCATTCCCCGAGTAGGGAATTCCGCAGTCCTGATTCTCCCGTATTCCAGCCATCCCTGCCGCGAGCATCGCCGCGAAAGCGAGATACGGGTTAGCGTCGGCCCCAGGCATCCGATTTTCTAGTCGGAAGGAGTTTCCGTGTCCGACAATCCGGAAGCCACAGGTGCGATTGTCGGTCGACCAGGCCATGCGGGTGGGTGCCCAGCTGCCTGATTGGTAGCGTTTGTAGCTATTCACCGTGGGTGCCCAGAAGAGGCAGAGCTCGGGACTGTACTTCATCAGGCCTCCCAGAAACTGGCGGAACAGCTTGGAGCCCTCCTTCTTCTTGGGATCCCAGAACAGACTCTTGCCCTGCTTCCAAAGGCTCAGGTGAATATGGCAGGAGTTCCCGGCTTCGCTTGCGGCATACTTGGCCATGAAACTGACCGCTTTCCCGTGCTGCTCCGCGATCTCCTTTACCCCCTGTTTGAAGAGCACATGCATGTCTCCCATGGGCAACGGCTGATCGTAGGTGAAGTTAATCTCGTGCTGGCCGCGACTCCACTCTCCCTTGCTGCTCTCCACCGGTACTCGTGCAGCCGTCATCCCATTTCGGATGTCGCGCATGAGCCCCTCGTCGCGAGTGGGCTGCATGAGATGGTAGTCGATTCGGTAGTCGCTGGAGGGCTGCAGGTCACGATACCCCGCCTCGAAGGCCGAATGGTAGGTCTGGTTAAAAAGAAAGAACTCAAGCTCGCTGGCGCAATAGCAAGTAAGTCCCTGGCTAGCGATCAAATCGAGCTGCCGATGGAGGACCGATCGCGGTGCTTCCGCTACCAAGCTCCCGTCGTGCTTGAGGAAATCGCAAAGGACGAACACCGCTCCGGGTTGCCACGGCAGGGCGCGCAGAGTGCTCAGATCTGGACGCATCTCGAAGTCACCGAAGCCGGCCTCCCAATTGGCAACCTTGAATCCCTCGAGTGGATCCATTTTCAGGTTCACGGTAAGCAGGTAGTTGCAGGCATGCGTGCCGTGCTTTGCCACCGAGTCGAGAAAGAAGTCCGCTCGAAAACGTTTCCCAACTAGCCGTCCAAATGGATCCGGCACAGCCACAATGACGGTGTCGATGCTGGAGGATTTAACCAGGCGCTTCAGGTCGTTGAGAGTCATGTCGTAAAGGAGTAGCTGGGTCTCAATGATAGGTTTTTGGCAAAAGGAATGATTCGGATTATTCGGCCACGTAAATGTTTTTCAACTCGGTGTAGCCTTCCATTGCACCCATGCCGAGATCCCTGCCGATGCCGCTGGTCTTGAACCCACCAAAAGGGGCCTCGACATGGACACTGCTATGACTATTCACGCTGATAACCCCACTCTGCACAGCACGGCTCACCCGGAGCGCTCGGCTGAGGTTGTGGGTCCAGAGCGATCCGCTCAATCCATAGGGCGAGGCGTTCACCTCGCGAAGCATGTCGGTTTCGTCATCGAAGGGAGTAATGCAAACCACAGGACCAAAGATCTCCTCTTTCCAACATCGATCCTCTTTCCCGACATCGAGCAGCACGGTGGGATTGAGAAAATAGCCTTTCTCGCGAGGGCGATCGCCGCCCGCTGCAATACGGCTCCCGCGTTTTCCTGCATCCGCGATGAAGTCTTCCACCGAAGCGCGTTGAGCTGCGGACACCAGAGGTCCAAGTTGTGTTTCGGCTTTCGATGGGTCATCGACCACAAGTTTCCCGGTCGCGGCGATGAACGCCTCGACAAAGGGTTCATACACGCTTCGCTCTACAAACATCCGACTTCTCGCACAGCAGTCTTGTCCGGTGTTCGCGAACACACTCATCGGCGAGCACTCCGCCGCGCGTTTCCAATCGCCGTCCGCAAACACGATGTTGGGAGACTTTCCCCCCAGTTCCAGCGAGATGCGCTTCAAGTCCCTCGCGGCCAATTCCATGATCCGTCGTCCGATCTCGGTGGACCCGGTGAACGATATCTTCCGAATCAGCGGATGCGTCACCAGGGTGTCACCGAGTGCGGATCCCGCTCCAGGCAGCACTTGCAACACTCCAGGCGGCAGACCGGCAGAGTGTGCAAGCTCGCCGAGCGCGAGAGCGGTGAGAGGGGACAGCGAGGCGGGCTTCAGAATGACGCAGTTCCCAGCGGCAAGGGCCGGAGCCGCTTTCCAGCACGCGATCGGGAAGGGGAAGTTCCAGGGTACCACGGCTGCGACTACTCCCATCGATTGGCGAAGTGTGAAATCAAACCCTCCGCGGGAGACCGGTATGGTCTGGCCGTAAAATTTAGTGATGGCCCCGGCGTAATACTCGAACACTCGAGCTCCAAGCCCGGCTTCGTCGCGTGCGTCACTGATCGGCTTTCCCACGTTGAGCATTTCCAGTTGGGCGATCTTCTCGAGGTTCTCTCGAAGGACCCGAGCCACATTGAACAGGATCTCCGTCCGTTTTCCTGGTGCCAGATCTCGCCATGATGATTCCCAAGCTTGATGTGCTGAGTTTACCGCCGAATGAAGTTCTGCAGGTTCTGCCGCCGCGACGGTCGCGAACGGGTGTTCGGTGGCGGGATTGATCAGCGTAGTTCGCTTTCCGGAGCTGCCGTCTCGATAGCTTCCGTTGACGAATAGTTGAGTGGGGAGCGTCATGGATTTTTGCAGTCAGAGTCTAGGGTTCGAATGGGAGAATCTGTTAGAGCGACTCCAGATAGAGAGCACGGAAATCGGCTGCTGTCACGGGAACTGCATTCGTCTTGTGACACGGATCATCGACGGCTTGCGCGACCAGGGCATCGAGCTGGTCGTCTTTCACCCCGTGATCCCGGAGTCTTGTGTTGAGCCCCAGACTCGCAAGAAACTCGGAGATGAATACGATGGCCCTCTCGTCTGCACCATCGTCCGAGAGATGGCGCACCTCGAGACCACAAGCGATGGCGACCCGTCGATATAAACCTGGCTTGCGTGCAGCGCAAAATTTCATTCCTGCAACGAGACAGAGAGCGTTGGCCAATCCGTGATGCATACCGCAAATCGAGGAGAGCGGATGCGCCAGGGAGTGAACCACCCCAAGATCCTTCTGGAACGCGACCGCTCCCATGGCCGCCGCGACTAGCATGTGCCCGCGCGCTTCCAGATCCTTGCCGTCGCGTACGGCGCGAGGCAGGGCGCTCACAATGAGATGGATTCCCTCAAGCGCGATTCCGTCGCACATGGGATGGAACTGCGGGCAGGTATAGCTTTCGATACAATGGGTGAGCGCATCCGCGCCCGTGGCGGCGGTGAGTTTCGGTGGTAGCCCTGCGGTGACCTCCGGATCCAGGATTACTAGCTTCGCCATCAACTCAGGGTGAAATAGAACTCCTTTGCGCTGGGTAGCGTCGAGCGTGATGACTGAGCTGCGACCGACCTCACTTCCGGTTCCGGCGGTGGTGGGGATGGCGATGAACGGCGCGAGTCCAGACCAGTCGGGTTCATTGTAAAAAGTACTGAGATCGTAGCCGGGGCGTTTCACCAGCAGTCGGGCGGCTTTCCCTGCATCGAGAGCGCTTCCTCCTCCGATGGCGATCACACCGTCACACTGATGGTGCATGAAAAGCGCCGCCGACTCGCGGACATCGTTCTCCACCGGATTCGGATGCACCCCCGAGTAGACGAACCAGGATTGATCGCGGGCGTCGGCCCCGAGTACCGCGGTGAGCAGAGTGAACGCCTCGGTGGGCAATAAGCCTGGATCGGTGACGATCAGCGGTCGACGGATGCCCAGCTTGGCCATTCGGCCTGGAAGTTCACGAAGTGCTCCGATGCCGTAGAGTGTGGGTGTGGGAAAGGCGAATGAAGTGAGACTCATAGAACAATATGGTGGATGAAATTGTGCAGGACTTTTACCGCCGCCGGGGCAGCAGGAACAGTGTCGAGTCGCTGGTCCAGGTCGAACCCGATGTTTTCGCGCCACAGGTCGCGGCGCGGGCCCCAAAGAAACCTAAGGATGTCTGGATTGGTCTCGGGATGAAACTGAACTCCGAACAGACTCTCCTCGCAGGAGAAGGCCTGCACCTGAGTGTGGTCTCCCGTGGCGAGAAGTCCACAGTCGGGAGGGAGCTGCAACACCGCGTCTGCATGGCTTTGCAACGCGGAAAATTCGCCGGGAAGATCGTAGAAGATCGGCGATTGCCGCCCCTCGTTGGTCAGCCGGATGGGCACGCTGCCCAGCTCCCACCCGCTCGGATGCCGAGCGACCACTCCTCCAAGGGCTCGAGCCATGACTTGATGTCCATAACAAACACCGAGTAATGGGATGCCATTCCTCCGGCATTGCTTCACCAGATCACAGAGGGAGAGATTTATCGGATCTTCCGCCCAGGCATCGCGAGGGGAGCCAGAAATGACAACGCCGTCCACTCCAGCCTCCGTCTCCAGCGTTAGGTCTGACTCGGCGCTGGCGGTGCGCAGTTCAACATCGCGAGAACGCTGCAGATGGGGGGCAAACCACCCCGTGACATTCCGGAGAGGGTGATCCACTGGATAGGTCGGTGCCCAGGGCACCGCGTCCACCAGCAGGATTGTCTTCGTATTTCTCAAATCGTTGTGTCGTGCCGCGATTGACGACTATGGGGAGAATCAATCCCCGACACGGAGAGCCAATCTATTTGGCGTCCACGATTTGAGGCAACCCTCGACCTCTGAAAAATCTGAGCTCGAATCCAGTCTATCTAATCCTCAGTGCCAGGGAGTCCGTAGCCGACTTTCATCAGAGTCTCCAAATTGTGCCTCCGCCGCAAGAGTTCGTGCAGGAGGTTTGGAAATCTTGGACTGATAAGTGCTTTGAGATTGAATGGAAAAGGATCTCATTTACGTTGCGGATTCCTTGCCGGAAAAGCGGGGCGTCATCGGTCCTACGTGCTGAATGATCGAACGCGGCTTCAGTCAAACCCAGCCGCGACGCTGCAAGTGCGATAGCGGAAGTGTTGGATGTGTCTTTCCCACAAATTGTAGCGGAGGCGGAGAAGTTTCGCAAAAAAGGAGAGGCGAGAGATTTGGCGGTTTGCGCCTCGTCTCGGAATAGTGGGAACGCGCAATTCAGGAGAGGGAAATGAAGGAGGCCGACACTTTACTCCCGCCTTTTCACGAAAAACTCGGACAGATCCGTTTTGACGGCAGTGGCGATACGCGCCAGGGCGTCCACCGAAATAGTCTTCTCGCAGCGCTCGACTTCACCAATGTATTTTGGGTTCAGATCGGCCAGCTCGCCGAGTTTTTCCTGGGTAAAATTCAGCCGCTTCCGGTATGCCCGGATGGCGTCGCCCAGGATTGCGCGATGGCGCAAAGGTTTTCCCACGCAACTCAACCGTAATGAAAACCTTCAGGTCACTTAAACCTGCTATAGCTGGTATTACGACTTGCATTCCCGCGCAACGGATCTCAATCATCGCGGCGCTCTCCAACGAAGATAAGCGACATGCGTGATTGTCGTTGACCGTTTGACTGCTGTGCGTAGGGTCGCCTCGTTCGCTGTAAGCTGTTTGGGATCAGGATCGTAAAGTGTGCGGAACGGTCAGAGGGGTAAAACCTAAAGCTAAAGGAAAATATGCTAACCAAAAGGACGCGGTTGTTTCTTGGGAGCGGGCTCATCGTGGCTGCTCTCTTCGCAGGGGTCGCATGGAACGAGGCCAGTTCTGCGCCCGTATTGAAGATTGCAACCACAGGCACGAACCAACTTCTTGTGTCCATCACCAACGGGGTATCGACCACGACCTATCAGGTCAATATCCGCCGCGCGTTAGATACGAGTAACCCGTGGGTCTACCTCACCAACGGCACAGCTGGGGTCACCAATTTCACACTTCAGATCGGTAACCATAACCCTGGATTCTTTCAAGTGGTGGAGGGTTTGGACTGGGACTTGGACGGAATTCAGGACTGGAAAGATGCGCAACCGACCAATGCGAGCATCGGCTTGCTTTGGGTCACCATCGACAGTCCTGCCAACGGTGAGACGCTGAACAACTAAGTAGGAATCGAGGGGTATGAAGGAGGAGAACCGACGGATGGGACGGTCGTCACGGCTTATCACCAATTTGCTGAGCTTACTTCTGGTAAGCTTTGCGATTTCGGCGAAGGGGGTCTTTACCGGAGTCTATTTCGGCACTGGCGGCGTGGCAATCCGCGAAGGACGCACTGTGACCATCACCGTCTATCGGCAATGCGAGACTGGCGGTTCGGGCAGCTGCAACATAGCGAGTTCGTGGACGTCCTATTATAAGATTGAGGCGTCTGGTGCGACCCCCATCACCTCTGCCGACGTCGCTAACTTTAACGTCCTGACGGGGTTCACGTTCGCCGCTGGGAATTCTTCTACGACGTTCGACGTCACGGTATACGACAACTCTACCTCGCAACTGGATCGAACCGGCGCAATCAATATCTATGCCGACTACTACGCCGGTCACTATCAGAGCATGGGACTCACCGTTCAGGACGACGACACCCAGGTCTCCGTATCCACAACGAACTCGGTGGCCACCGAGGGACAGGCCACGACGCTGGTGTTCACCCGCCAGAACTATATCAGCGGCACCGCGACACCGGTTTACTATACGCTCGGAGGCACTGCGTCGGCGGCGGACTACACGCCCGCCCTGTCAGGAGTCGCCACGATTCCCTCGGGCAGTGCCTCGGTGAGTGTTCCCATCACCTTCGTAAACGATGCTCTCGTCGAAGGGGTTGAAACTCTGCAGGTCACTATTGCAGACGGTCTTTATCATGGGGTTTCCAACCAGACCAACCAGGTGATCACGGTTTACGATGACTACTCCACAGTCGACATCTTTCCCTTAAGCGGTACGGTCAAGGAAAGCCCGCTCACTTCCTCTGCACTCGCCATCACGCGTTCCGGGAATCTCTCCACTGCCATTACCGTAAAGCTCAACGTGGGTGGCACCGCAACTTCCGGCACGGACTACACCGCCCTGGCAACATCGGTTACAATGGCTGCCGGGGCTTCGAGCACGAACATCACGGTTAGCCCCATTTCCGATGCGACAACCGAGGGTGCTGAGAGCATCTACGTGACCTTGAAGACCGACCCCGCCTATACGCTGGGCCTTCACACCAACGCTGTCTTCACCATTTCGGGCGAGGGCACAAACCCCAGAGACAGCTATCCCAAGGCAGAGCGTTATGTTCGAGGCACCGGGACTGATCCCCAGCGTCTGACGACGCTGATCCCCATCAACGGGCTCAAGGGAAAACGCCGAGGCGACCTCGAAACCAACAGTAATCCGGTCTTATATCACTTGAATGGCGCAAGCGGTGCCAGCCAGACCACGACCAACAACCGTGTGCCCTTTAACACGCCCGTTGTTTCGTTCGGTCGCAGCTGGGGATCGCCTCTCTACACAGGCCGACCCTATCACATTGCGAGCTACGGCGGGGGTGCAAAGGATTCAAATAACTATCCGTTGCTCCAGATTAAGACTTTGAATCGAAGTTCCGGAGCCACCGTGACGACGCTTCAGATTCCTTTTCCGGTGCAAGAGAACTCAAACGACTGGTCCTCGTTCACCGTCAGCGCCTACACCAGGGTCTATGAAACGAATGGGCTGAAAACAACGTTCCGCTACTCACCGTTCCAATTCTACATGGGCAACGGCCTCGGTGCATTCACGCTCAGCCACGAAGCATCCAGCGACGCTACCAATTACCTGTTTCAGGTCGAAGATAGAAGTTGGGTCGGCACACTAGGGAGCGTCCTGGATGTGAACTCCGCGTTGGCTTTTGCGCCCCTCTATACCCTGGATTTTGAGAAAGTCCCTGACATCCGCTACCGATTCCTCAGTCAGCCCCAGTTCTCAGGACAACCTCTGCCATCCGATCTTTGGGGAAAGACCCCGGATGAGCT
>JAYTTC010000087.1:0-9754 GCA_043745255.1 Verrucomicrobiales bacterium | reverse complement strand
GCGTCTCTTGCGCCTTTTCGCGGCTAAGCCCGGCCCTGCCCGTTTCCGATCCGGGGAGGAGCTTTTACCGCGGAGTGCGCGGAGGACGCGGAGGGGAGAGGGAACAGGTTCCGAGAACCTACTGCTGTCGGGACATCGCGGCCGCTGAAGTGGGCGGCGCTCTCACGCAGCCACCCATTCAGGCTTTCTCAAAGGATCCAGATCTCACCGACTGTTAATTGCACCCATCTGACACCTACCGCCCTACCGCCTCCCCTGTCCTTGAAACCTCCCCTGCTTCTCTGCTCTCCTAGGGCGTGGGCTGGCTCTATCGAAATGTGGTCCGTCCCGTGTTGTTCACACGGGATTCGGAAATCATACACAACGAAACCATCGCGCTGCTCAGTTGGATGAGCCGTCGCGCGATCTTCTGCGATCTCACAGCCAGCTTCTGCCGCAGTCAGGATCTCCCGGTGAGCCTGTGGGGATTGAACTTTCCCAATCCGGTCGGCCTGGCAGCGGGCATGGACAAACACGCCAGCGCGGTTCCCATTTGGCCTTCCTTTGGATTCGGATTCAGCGAACTCGGAGGCGTCACCCGTCACGCGCAGCCCGGGAACCCGTCACCACGCATGTTCCGAGCTGTTCCAGACGACGCTTTGATTAATCGCATGGGATTCAACAACCCGGGAGCCGAAGCTATGGCTGAGACTCTTTCCCATTGGAAACAAGCCGACCGTTGGCCCCGGCATCCGGTCGGTATCAATCTTGGGAAATCAAAGAGCACCCCTCTCGAGGACGCTGCCTCAGATTACGGACACTCGCTGAGAGTGCTCTGGCCGCTGGCCGATTTTTTTGTAGTGAACGTCAGTTCGCCGAACACGCCGAATCTGCGCCAGCTCCAGGATAAGTCAGCGCTGCGCGAGATCCTGCTCGCTCTTCAAGGCATCAACCAGGAACTGGGGTCGCAGCCCGGTCCGGTTACTGCACGTAGTCCCGAGAACGCCGGTCGAAAGCCGATTCTGGTCAAGGTGGCACCTGATCTCACGTTTGAGGCACTCGACGAGATTCTCGAGCTCGCGGTCCCGTGTCAGCTGGCGGGAATCGTGGCTACCAACACCACTCTTGCGCGTCCACAGAGCGAGGATCCGCATCTGCAGCGAGTCTACCGTGAGATGGGGGGGCTGAGTGGCCGCCCCTTGCGCGAGCGAAGCACTGAGGTCATTCGTCATATCCACCGTCAGACTCGCGGCTCGATTCCCCTCATCGGAGTAGGGGGGATTTTCACCGCTGAGCACGCCTGGGAAAAAATCACCGCCGGAGCATCACTGGTTCAGATCTACAGCGGCATGGTCTACGAAGGTCCCGTGGTGGCGAAGGAAATCGTGGAAGGCCTTCGGCATCGATTAGTGGAACATCGGCTGACGTGCATTCAAGAGGCCGTCGGAATTGCGAATCGATAGGCGGATTCGCTCATGGGATCGCCACTCAAGCGGGACTGCTTCAGGAAGGAGCACCACAAAACTGGCAGCGCCGCCGACGCGATCACTCCGCAGCGACGATCTTGTACAGTTTTCCCGTCTTGCCGACCACTCCGTTGCTCGCGTTGCTGAAAAGGAATAGTTCGCCGTTGGCATCTTCGCCAAATCCCGTGATGTAGCCCTTCCATTTGCCACCGTCCTCCAGGCTTATTTCTGCCGTGTCCATGGTCCACGACTCTTTGGATCCCTCCACCGTCCTCGTGCCCAGAAATAACAGTCCCTGGGGGATTCCCCAGTTCTTCGACCAGTCGCCGAACACGTATTTTCCCTCAATCTTTGGGATCGCCTGACCCCGATACACATATCCCCCCATCACGCTGACCCCGCCCGTGTCCGTGTCGCGCAGAAAGCCATTGGGATTCTTATATTCCAGGATGGGATCGACGAGCGGTTTGCCGTTGGCACCCGCCGTTGCGCAGTTCGCAGGTGCCACCTTGGGGTCGGCGGGATTGAAGCAGTGCCGCCCCTCGCGGATGAACCAGCCGTAGTTCCCTCCCCGAGTGATGATGTCGATCTCCTCGTAGAGCGTTTGTCCGATGTCCGCGGCGAATAGTTCGTGGCGCCCCCCGCGATCGAAGCTCATTCGCCAGGGATTTCGCATTCCGTAGGCGTAGATCTCAGGACGCTCTTTCCCGGCCTGAAACGGGTTGTCTTTCGGAATGCCGTAGGGCTTTCCTTGGTCGACATCAATCCGTAGAATTTTTCCTAGAAGCGTGGTCAAGTCCTGTCCGTTGCTGATGTCGGAATGTCCTATTCCTTGACCGTTGGCGTTCCCGCCGTCACCGGTGGAGATGTAAAGAAATCCGTCGGGTCCAAACGCAAGACACCCTCCGTTGTGGTTGAAGTAAGGCTTGTCGATCTCGAGTATAACGCGCTCGCTGGCTGGATCGACGACCCATCGCGCGGTGTCGTTCACCTTGAACTCGGAAATCCGTGTCGCGCAGTCCCAGTTTGTGGGAACGCTCGCCCGCCGGGGCACGCTATAGGAAGCGTAGAGCTTGCGATTCTGCTGGAACTTCGGATGCACCGCGATCCCCAGCAGACCCCGCTCATCGAATCCTGCGTTGAGTTTGATCATCTTTCCGGTGAGATCCAGCAGTGGATCATCCCTCAGGGATCCGTCTTTCTCCACCACCCGTGCGATTCCTGATTGATCCGACACTGCGAGGGTGCCGGCTTGAGGGTCTAGCACCACCAACGCCGTGGGCGACACGAATCCTTCAGCCACCAGACGGAGTTTTAGGATTGTCGCCGCGTTGCACTGAGAGGCGACCGCGCAAAGGACACACCAAATGAGGAGCGTCTGCTTCTGGGTGGGACTTGCATGCATGGGCGAAACAATAGCCAGCGTCGGGTTTCGGGCAATGGGAACCTTGGCTAATGTCACCTGCCTGTAACATCATTTTAGCTAATCCAATTCGCTAGCGCTTGTGATACCTGCAATGATGAAACATGTGGTCACTTGACGTGGGGGCTCAGGACCGCTCTTATGGGCGCGTGATCCACCCGTAGGCTTAATGGACACAAACACTCAGGATCGCTGAGGTTGCTCTTTGAACAATTTTTGATTTTCACGCCCGGACGATACAGACCGGGCGTGGGAAACCCACGAAAGCCTACTCCTGTATTAATTCGAAATTCCCCGGGCTGTGACGGTCATCCCCTGACTGCACGGCCCGGTTTTTGTTTTTAAAGCAGCCTTTCTGGACTGATCGCCTCGAGCAGGGTTAGAGTTTTGCCAAGCACCTCCATGAATGTCTTCCTGATGCCCTGGGTTTTGATCGCCTCGATTTTCCTGAGCCTGGTGGCAACTTCTGGCGCGGCCGGAATCAAGACGAAGAACCTAGTCTTGATCACTTCGGACGGGGTTCGTTGGCAGGAGATGTTTCGAGGAGCTGAAGCTTCCTTGCTGAACAAGGAGAACGGGGGCGTTCGGGACACCAACGCACTGAGAAGCCGTTTCTGGCGTGAGTCTCTCGAGGATCGCCGGCGTGCGTTATTCCCTTTTCTGTGGTCCAAGATCGACCGGCAAGGGCAGATCTTTGGGAATCAGGATCAGTTCAGCGTGGTGCGCGTCATGAATGGGAGGAATTTCTCCTATCCCGGGTACAACGAATTTCTTTGCGGCATGCCGGACCCTCGCATCGTCAGCAATTCGAAACTTCCGAACCCGAACACCAATGTTTTTGAGTGGTTGAACACTCGACGGGGGTTTCAGGGTCGAGTGGCCGCGACGGTGAATTGGGAGGTCATCCCCTGGATCCTGAATGCAGGTCGGAGCCGAATCCCTGTCTGGAGCGGTTATCCGCTTCCACCCAAGGCCCTGCCCCTCCCATCACTTCCCCTCTGGATTGAGCCCGCCCTGGACGTCACCACGCCGCTCTTCAAGGATGTGATTTTGGACGCGTATACCGCCGAGGCCGCGCTGCATCTGGTCAAACAATCGAAACCCCGCGCGCTCTACTTTGCCTTCGGCGAAACGGATGAGTGGGCTCACGAAGGTCGCTACGATCTCTACCTTTCCGCGGCCCACAATGTGGATCGGTTCATTGCCCGTCTATGGACCGAAATGCAGGCGATCCCGCAGTATCGCGATCAGACCACCTTCGTGGTTACCACCGACCATGGACGGGGTGTGAGCCCGACCCGATGGAAGGGCCATGGTGCAGAGATCGAGGAGTCTGGATTTGTCTGGATCGCAGTGTTTGGGCCCGACACCCCGCCGATGGGCGAGCGATGCCGGGTCCCCGAGTTGACTCAAGGGCAGGTGGCCTCGACCGTGGCAGCCTTGCTAGGGGAAGACTTTCAACAAGCCAGTTCCGGCGCCGCCCCGCCGATCCGTGAAGTCCTCCCGCCTCTCGCGAAACCGTGATGAGTTCATCCTGCTACTTTGTAAGCGCGCTCTGCGTTGTGTTGATGCCTCTGGGCTTGAATAACGTGCTAAGCCGGTGAACTCTTTAGCTCAGTTTCGTCTCGGTTTTCTGACCCGCTGGCGAGGGTGGAGCTGGCCGTTGGCCTAGCGTCGCGTTTGCCGGAGGGGTCGACACGGAGATAACGGAAATTTTGTTTATGAAGCAGCAACGGGATCCATCGGAAGAGTTCAGTCGGCGACAGTTTTTCGGTCAAGCGGGATGCGCGGCGCTGAGCTCGGTGTCGATTTTGTCCACGCTGATGAATCTGAAGATGGCGGGAAACGCGGCTGCGGCCAGTCTGCCACCCGGCGATGACACTCGCTCGATGGTCTGTCTCTTCCTTTCCGGGGGAAACGACTCCTTCAACATGCTGGTTCCTAGCGGTGCGGGGTATGCCGAGTATCAGGCATCACGAAGCAATCTTGCGCTGCCCAAAGCCCAGCTTCTGCCGCTGAATCTGGCGGAGTCCGCTGGCGGGCTGAATTTCGGATTGCACCCGAGCATGCCAGAAGTGCAGGAGCTCTTTAATGGCATCGGCCGTGATCCGAATAAACGGCGGCTCTCTTTTGTGGCCAATCTCGGTACCTTGATCCAGCCACTGACGCTTGCACAGTATGGCTCAGGTGATGTTCCCGTCCCTAAGGCGCTGTTTTCCCATAGTGATCAGACCGATCAGTGGCAGACCTCCCTTCCTCAGGGAGTGAGACAGTTCACCGGCTGGGCGGGGCGCGCGGCCGATGTCCTTCACAACCGCTACAACACCGGCAAGGTGTCGATGAGTATTTCGCTCAGTGGAAACAATCTGCTCCAGACGGGCTCCGCGGTCACTCAGTTCGTGATCACTCCCAGCGGCTCGCTGACGTTTACTGGCCCGAGTGACGCCTCGGATCCCACCAATCCGCTTTGGCTGAAGAACCGTTCGTTGAACAGTCTAATGGAGCAGCGCTACACGAACCTCCTGGCGGATTCGTTTGCCGGGATCACTCGGGACAGCATTCAGGCGCAGCGACAATTCCAGAGCTATTTCGATAGCTTCGATGATTCTGCAGTTCGGGGTTTCTTTCCGGTGGGGTACCTGGGCGATTCTATGCGCGCGGTTGTGAAGTCGATTGCCATTCGTAAACAGCTCGGGCTGCGTCGACAGACTTTTTTTGTCTCCTTTGGGGGCTGGGATCATCATTTCGAGTTGCTCGACGCTCAGGGCGGCATGCTTAGCCAACTCAGCAAGTTAATCGGTGGCTATCAAAAAGCCTTGGAAGCTCTCGGCCTGGCCAACGACGTGATTACGTTCACCGCTTCGGACTTTGGTCGAACGCTTCGCTCCAATGGACGCGGGACGGACCATGCTTGGGGCGGACATCAAATGGTCTTTGGCGGATCGGTAAAAGGAGGACGCGTTCACGGCACGTTTCCCAGCCTCGCGCTCAATGGGCCAGACGATGTGGGTTACGGCGGTAGAATTCTTCCCAGTACCTCCGTAGATCAATACTTCTGTGAGATGCTCCAGTGGTTTGGGGTGTCCCCGTCAGACATGGAATATGTCCTCCCCAACATCCGAAATTTCTACAATCCCGCATCCGCGACCCCGCCTCTTGGATTTCTCAAGCGGGCGTAGGGGAAGGCGAGCGATGAAGCGATACGGAGGTTACAGAAGCGCGGACCCTATTGGCTGATCGCCGCTCAAGGCTTCGGATCTGAATGGCACTCCAATGCGGCTATTTCCGCCATCAATCGATTGGCGATCTGCTGGTAAATTTCCTTAACCCTTGGCTTGGGGCACTCACGAACTTCAGCACGCTCGGCGGAAAAATCGATTGGGCGGCCATACTTTACGGCCACCGGACGTGGCCGTGGGAAGTTGTGGTAACGGTTGAACGCGTTGAAGGTTCCGAATACGCGCACCGGCAGCACCGGAGCCTTCGATTTAATGACCGTCAGACCAATGCCCGCCTGAGCGGCTTGGAGCTTTCCGTCGCGACTCCGTGTTCCTTCAGGAAACAACAGGATCACGCCGCCCGCAGTCAATCGATCCAGAATCCCTTTCAACCCCGCAGCTCCTGCTCCATCCCGATTCACTGGCACGCAGTTGAGTCCGAGCAGAATCGGACGGAACAAGGCAATGGTGAAGAGTGTATCGCGTGCCAGGTAGTTCACCGGCCGTGCCAGCCCGCTTCCGATGAGCGGTGGATCGAGATAGCTGGCATGGTTGGCGGCCAGGATCACCGGCCCTTCGATCGGAAGGCGTTCTGCGTTGTAGTAATGTCCGCGAAAGTAGGTCCGAAAGGTCGCTTGGCACACCAGTCGGGTAAAACGGTAGAAGAGGGTCATCGCGTCCGGTGGGTCTTCCAGGCTGCTACAAAGCTAGGAGCATCGCAATCAGACTTAGTTCTTGCGGGCCTCGAGACGGCGGTGCACCTCCTCGATGATCACCTGACTCGTTTGCTCCACGGTCATCCCGCTGTTGTTGATAACCATCGCGCCCAGGGCGATCATCAGGGGACTGGTGGCGCGCTGGCTGTCAGAGTGATCTCGCTTGGCCAGATCCTCGCTCACACCGTCGGCCCAGCGCCGCTTGCTTCGCTCTGCCAGCGGGGCATCGAGATAGAATTTGAAGTCGGTGTCCGGAAAGATCGAGGTGCCTATGTCTCGTCCCTCCATCACCAGATTGCCGAACTGGAGGCAGGACTGCTGCAGCAATTTCATCCACTCACGCACCTTGGTGTTCGAGGCAACGATCGCCACCGCAGCCGAGGTCTCTGAGGTCCGGAGCTCTTTTTCAGGATAGTAGCCCTCCACCAGCATCCGCACCTGATGTTCCACGTTGACCAGGGAGGTCTTCCACTTCTTGCAGGCTTGAGCGACGGCCTTTTCGTTGTGGAGATCGATGTTCTGGTTCAAACAATGCCAGGCGAGCGTTCGATACATCGCGCCGGTATCGACATAGGTGAAACCGAAATGCTTTGCCACCCGTTTGGCGCTGGTACTCTTGCCGCTGGCGCTGGTGCCGTCGAGGGCGATGACTATGGGCGAGCTCATGGGAATGAAAGGGAGACGCGCGGCATCGCTCAATCGGTCTGCAGCTCTGCTTCGGAGAGCGCCCGCCCGCTAGCCCCGTCGCGGAGTGTGGCCCCGAGCCCGTGAGGGGGTAGCGCCACGAGCTTTTGGAAAAAATTTGGGAATGTCTTCTTCACACAGCCTGGATTCTTGATGCGCACCCCCGGGACTTTCAACCCAAGAATCGCAAAGCACATCGCCATGCGGTGATCCTGATAGGTTTCGATCGTTGCGCCATGCAGCGTGCCGGGATGCACCGTGAGGGTATCCCCCTCTTCCTCCACCCGGGCTCCGCATCGGATGAGCTCGGTTCGTAGGGCGGCCACACGCTCGCATTCTTGCACCCTGAGTCGGCCGAGTTCGGTGAACTCAACGGGATACCCGGCAAACGGTGCCAGCACGATGGCGGTCATGATGCTGTCACCCAGATCACGCTGTCGCGACAGGTGTCGGGGAAGGGGTAGATGTCGGGGAAACTCCCCATCGATCTGCCATCCAGAGGTCGGCCAATGCGGTACGCGGATCGAAACTTCTCCGGCACCGTCTTTCAACAGATGCTGAGCCCCCCAGAAATAGCTGCCGCTCGATGTATCCGGCTCGATTTGGAAGCTTCCACCCTGGGACGGGAAAGCTTTGAGCAACGCCTCGGTCATTGCGACGTAGGGAGACTCGTCCGTGTTGGCTCCCTCGGACTGAATCACCCAGCCGCCGACCCTGCTACTGAGCAGCAACGCGGAGGCGAATTGCGAGCTTTCCTCGATGCTCACCCGACACCTCCCCGCCCGCGGTCCGGTTCCATAAACCAGCGCGGGTAGCCGGTCATTGGGAGAATCAATTCGGTAACCCAATTCCCTCAGGGCCTGAAAGAGTGCCTTTTGAGGGCGCTCGTGCATTCTGGGAACGCCGTGCAAGCGGTAGACCCCTTCTCCTAAACAAAGCATCGCGGCAAGGAACCGTGCTGCAGTGCCCGCGTTTCCGACAAAAAGTTCCAAAGGTGATCCAGGCTCCCCCCCGCGTGGGAGAATGCCCCCCTTGCCGTACACCGAAAGAATGCGGTTCCCGGGCTCGTGCGCATCGGATGAGACAGAAATCATGAATCCCAGCTCTTGCAGGCAGTCCACCATCACCTGAGTGTCCTCGCTCCACAGCGCTCCGGTGAGGATGGTTTCTCCGCTCGCCAGCGCCGCCAGCACCAGTGCTCGGTTGGTGAGGCTTTTCGAACCCGGCACCGTCACCACCGCGCGCAGAGATCCCGTTGGGCGAAGCGCCTCGATCTCGATAAGCAATGGAATGGAAGGTGAGGTCTCGCGCGCCGGGGTGCTCATGAATAGGACTCTGGATGGGCTGAACTTATTTTCTCGCGTGTCTTCACTCGTTCGAAGTGACACTCGTGCGCTGATCCCAGTCGTCGCGTCGTTCCTTGGCTTTCTGGAAAAACTCCTCGATGGCCACGGCATCTTTCGAATCCAAGGTGTGGCGAAATTCCTCAAGCGATTCGATGAAAACACCCAACACGCGGCTGAGGTTTTTATGATTTGCGAGACAGATGTCACGCCACATCTCGGGGGAGCCGGAAGCGATGCGAGTGCTGTCGCGGAAGCCCCCAGCGCAGAGTTTGCCCTGCTCCTTGGGGTGCGCCGGGCTGAGGACATAGTGCGCGAGTTCGGCGGCCACCACATGCGGCAGATGGCTCGATCGGCTTACCAGGTCGTCGTGCGCCTCGGGTGACAGCCGCAACGGAATTCCCCCCACTCCTCGCCAAAACGATTCCACTCGCTGATAGGTGTCGGACTCCGTATTTCGTGTGGGAGTGATGACGCAGATGGCATCCTGGAAGAGATCATCGCATGCCGCGGACATTCCCATCCGCTCGCCTCCCGCCATGGGATGACTGCCCACAAACGGAATAGAGGCCGCCGCGAAGAGAGGTTCAAGCTCCGCCACCAAAGTGCCTTTGACGCTTCCGACATCGGTGACCAACGTTCCGGGGCGGAGAGAGGAAAGCATCTGCTCGGAGAGCGGGCGCATCTGTGCGATCGGAGTGCTGAGCACCACCAGATCCGCATCGCGGACCGCTTCCGCCAGTT
Organism: Verrucomicrobiales bacterium; assembly: GCA_043745255.1. Classification (GTDB taxonomy): domain Bacteria; phylum Verrucomicrobiota; class Verrucomicrobiia; order Limisphaerales; family UBA11320; genus UBA11320. The sequence continues at coordinate 181 of JAYTTC010000087.1, read as the reverse complement.
CAGTGGTGGCGTGGTGCGCCACTCCGAATTGTCGGCATTCGGCGACGCTTACCGAGCGCCTGACGTAGGCCACGACACGCTTTGCAAGAGCGTGTTTCTGGAGCGCTAGCCCGAGAGATCCCCCGAGCAATCCGACGCCAACCAGCGTGACTTGGTTGAATTGCATGGGGCCAGCATAGAG